>CAZSQE010000016.1:0-11087 GCA_964608905.1 uncultured bacterium
GGCCCCCCCCGCCGCGCGGTCCGCGCGCCCCCCGGGCCGCGATCCTGGCCGGCGTCACCGGTCCCGCGCCCGTCCGTGCACCCGTCCGGTCCGTCCGGTTCGGCTTGCTTCGGCCACGTGCGGACAGGCATAGTCCCCGCCCGTAGCCGACCCCGGTCCAACCCCTCCGGACCGTCCTCCCATCCATCCCGGTATCTGCAGCGGGGATAACCATGGAACACAAGCCGGTCGAACCCTTCGTCAGCGCCCAGACCGACATGAAGGAAGCGACCCTGCGGGCGGTCCTGCTCGGCGTCGTGATGGCCATGTTCATGGGGGCGGCGAACGCCTACCTCGGCCTCAAGGCCGGCATGACCATCGCCGCCACCTACACCACCGCGGTGGTGGGCATGGCGGTCATCAAGGGCCTCCGGGGCACCATCCTCGAGGAGAACTGCGCCCGCACGGTGGGCTCGATCGGCGGCAACGTCGCCTCGGGCGCCATCTTCACGCTGCCGGCGTTCTTCATCGCCGGCATCTGGCAGCCGTTCTTCACCCTCGAGCACTACGTCGTCTCGACGATCATCCTGGTGGCGGGCGGGGTGCTGGGCATCATGTTCGTCACCATCACGCGCCGCGTGCTGGTGAACAACCCGGAGCTGCCGTTCCCCGAGTCGGTGGCGGCGGCCGAGATCCACAAGGCGGGGCAGAAGGGCCAGGGCGGCTCGCGCCTCCTGCTCGGCGGCATGGGGCTGGGCGGCCTGTTCGCGACGCTCACCGAGCTGAAGGTGCTGGCGGCGAAGTGGCAGGCGACGGCGGACGTGGGGCGCGGCGCGGTGCTGGTGCGCGGCCCCGAGATGAGTCCGGCCTTCCTCGGCGTGGGCTACATCATCGGCCCCAAGCTGGCGGGCATCAACTTCAGCGGCGGCGTGCTGGCCTGGGGCCTGCTCGCGCCGGCCATCGCCTTCTTCCTGCACTGGCACGACCCGGCGCCGGTGGCCGACTGGACGGCGGAGATCGCCCGGGTGTGGAAGGACTACGTCCGCCTCATCGCCATCGGCGGCATGCTGGTGGGCGCCTTCTACACGCTGTGGAAGATGCGGGCGAGCCTGGCGGAGGGCATCCGCCGCTCCATCGCCAACCTGACGGCGCGCGCGGACGCCGGCGCGCTGCCGCGCACCGACCGCGACCTGAGCCTGAAGTGGGCCATCCTCGGCATCGGCGTGGTGCTGGCGGTGGTGTTCTTCGTCTTCCACTGGTTCGCCGGCGACGTCTTCGCCGCCGTGGTCGCGGCGCTGGTGATGCTGGTGCTGGGGTTCATCTTCGCCGCGGTGTCGGGCTACCTGGTGGGCATCATCGGCGTCTCGAGCAACCCGACCAGCGGCCTCACCGTGACGGTGCTCATCACGGTGGCGTTCCTCATGGTGCTGCTCGGCCTGTCCGGCCCGACCGGCATCGCCGCCGTGCTGGGCATCGCCGCCTTCACCTGCGTGTCGGTGTCGGTGGCGGGCGAGATGATGCAGGACCTCAAGGCCGGGCACATCCTCGGCTGCACCCCGTGGCGCATGCAGCTGGGCGACCTCTTCGGCGTGACGGCGTCGGCGCTCACCATGTTCCTCGTGCTCTCGGTGCTGCACGTGGGCGACATCAAGAACGCGGTCGGCGACCGGCTGGCGGCGCTGCAGGCCAGCGGCACGGCGAGCGTGCTCTACGAGGGCCCGAACCCGCGGCTCGAGTCGCGCGCCTACACGCTGGACGAGGTCCGCGGGCTCGAGCCGGAGCTGCAGAACGAACTGCTGCGCGCCAACGGCGGCTTCGGCGGCGACCGCATCGCCGCGCCGCAGGCGAGCCTGATGGCGGTGGTGGGCCGCAGCATCATGGAGCAGAAGACCGAGTGGATCCTCGTGCTGGTGGGCGTGCTGATGGGCCTGGCGTTCATCCTCATGCAGGTGAAGAGCCCGATGCTGGTGAGCGTCGGCATGTACCTGCCCATCGAGACCTCGTTCGCCATCTTCATCGGCGGCCTGTTCAAGAGCGTCGTCGAGGGCCTGGGCCAGCGCGGGAAGTGGTCCACCGAGCAGAAGGAGCGGGCCGAGAACACCGGCACGCTCGTGGCCTCGGGGCTCATCGCGGGGGAGGCCTTCATCGGCATCCTCTTCGCCGCGCTGGCCTTCGCCGAGGTCGAAGTCCCGGGCGTGTTCGCGCGCCCGTCCTACGTGGCCAGCCTCGCCGCCATGGCGTTGCTGGGCACCGTCCTGGTCACGTTCGCCCGCGCGCGGGCGAAGGGAGTCGCGTCATGAGCCGAATCGTCCCCGTCCTGTTCCTCCTTGTCGGGCTCGCCGCGCCCGCCGTCGCTCCGGCCTGCACGAACCTGCTCGTCACGAAGGGCGCGTCCGCCGACGGCTCGACGATGATCAGCTACACCGCCGACTCGCACGCGCTCTACGGCGAGCTGGTGATGCGCCCGGCCGCGGTGTACCCGGCCGGCGCCATGCGCGACGTGGTCGAGTGGGACACCGGCAAGTTCCTCGGCCGCATCCCGCAGGCGCCGCGCACGTACCGCGTCGTCGGCAACATGAACGAGAAGCAGCTCGCCATCGGCGAGACGACGTTCACCGGGCGCGACTCGCTGCGCGACCCGAAGGCCATCATGGACTACGGCTCGCTCATGTACATCGCGCTCGAGCGGGCGGCGACGGCGCGGGAGGCCATCGCCGTGATGGCCTCGCTGGTGGCGGAGCACGGCTACTATTCGACCGGCGAGTCGTTCTCGATCAGCGACCCGAACGAGGTGTGGCTGATGGAGATGATCGGCAAGGGCCCGGGCAACAAGGGCGCGGTGTGGGTCGCGCGGCGCGTCCCCGACGGTTACATCTCGGGCCACGCCAACCTGGCGCGCATCCGGCAGTTCCCGCTCAAGGACCCGGCCAACTGCCTCTACGCCCCGGACGTCATCTCGTTCGCGCGCGAGAAGGGCTGGTTCAGCGGCCGCGACGAGGACTTCTCCTTCGCCGACACCTACTGCCCGCCCACCGCGAGCAAGCTGCGCAGCTGCGAGGCGCGGGTGTGGAGCCTGTTCCGCCGCGCCGCGCCGTCGCTGGGGCTGACCAGCGACATGGTGGACGGCAGCACGCTGAAGAAGCCGCTGCCGCTGTGGGTCAAGCCCGACCGGAAGCTCTCGGTGCAGGACGCGATGGCGCTCATGCGCGACCACTTCGAGGGCACGCCCTTCGACATGAACCTCGACGCCGGCGGCGGGCCCTACGCCATGCCCTACCGCTGGCGGCCGATGAGCTTCGTCGTGGACAGCGTCACCTACGTGCACGAGCGCGCCATCTCGACGCAGCAGACCGGGTTCTCGTTCGTGACCCAGTCGCGCGCGAACCTGCCCGACCCGATCGGCGGCGTGTTCTGGTACGGCGTGGACGACAGCTACCTGACCTGCTACGTGCCGATGTACTGCGGCATCACGCGTGCGCCGAAGGGCTGGGGCACCGGCGTGGCCAGCTTCGACGCGTTCTCGTGGGAGTCGGCGTTCTGGGTGTTCAACTTCGTGTCGAACTGGGTCTACTCGCGCTACTCCGACATGATCGTGGACCTGCAGACCGTGCAGCAGGAGCTGGAGGGCGGCTACTTCGCGCAGCAGCCGGGCGTCGAGGCGGCGGCGCTCAAGCTGCACGAGCAGTCGCCGCAGCTGGCGGTGGACTACCTGACCGAGTACTCGACCCGCCAGGGCGAGATGGCGATGGAGCGCTGGCGCCGGCTGGGCGAGCACCTGGTCTGGAAGTACCTCGACGGCAACGTGCGCGACACGCAGCGCAACGTCCTGCACCCGAAGTACCGCGAGGAGTGGTACCGGACCATCGTGCGCGACGCGGGGCCGCGGGTGCGGCTGCCCAAGCCGGACGCGGAGCCCCAGCGGGCCGCGACGCCGGCCCCCGCCGCCGCGCCGGCGCCGACGGGGCGGTAACGGGCCTCGCGTAGGCTCGGGCAGGGGCGGGCGCGGGTCGGCCCATCGAGCGGGCGCCGGAGCGAATCCGGCGCCCGTCGCGCGTCCGGGCGCCCGGCCCGGTCCGGGGTGTCCGGGTCGGGAGACAGGGGCGGCACTTTTCCATTGCCTGACATCGGCTGCGGGAGGACAATCTGATATGAGTGATTCCCGCGTCCCCCTCGCGGTGTGCAGCGGCAGCGTCCGGAATCCGATCGGAGCAGAACGCGCAGGCCGGCCACGGTCCCCACGGCTCCTGGGACGGTGGGCCGCTGGCGCGTCGGCAGCGTCCAGCGTGACGGATCACGCACCGCACCCCGGACCGATTGGATGTCACGCAGACTGGCCGCCTGGTCGCATCATACCCTCGATGCCGCAACGTGCAGCGCATCCACGGCGCTGCCCTCCACGGGCCTGACCACCGCGGGGTGGCGGGCTCGTTCGCTGGTTGCGGCGATCCCCCCTGGTCTCGCACCGCGCGCGACCCCGACCGACGGTCCCGAAGCCCCCGGGCTTCGCTCCGCCCGGCGGAACGGCGCGGCTCCCTCATACCCTGGAAACCGGCAGCACCGATCCCATCCGCCCTGCGGGAGTGCCCCGCGCGCGGCCGCACCCTCGGGAGGTCCCTCCATGTTCTCGCGTACTCGGTTCGGAGCAAGGCTGGCGACGGTGGCTTCACTCGTCGCGGTGATGCTGGTGACGTGCGGGGCGACGGCGTGGGGTGCGCCGCTGCTGGAGGAGAACTTCAACTACACAGCTGGCACGATTCTCCAGGGCCAAGGCCCGTGGGTGCAGACAGGCTCGAGCGCCACCCCGGACATCTTCGTCTCCAGTTCTGGCTTGACGTATGCGGGGTATGCCTCATCGGGGATTGGGAACGCGGCGGCGCTTGCCACCAGTGGTGACGACAACA
The DNA here is from genome assembly GCA_964608905.1 of uncultured bacterium. Taxonomy (GTDB): domain Bacteria; phylum Eisenbacteria; class RBG-16-71-46; order RBG-16-71-46; family RBG-16-71-46; genus JANXPZ01. The sequence goes on from CAZSQE010000016.1 coordinate 4,881, forward strand.
ACGCCACGTTCACGAGCCCGGCTCTGTCGTCAGGGAGCATCTACTATGCAGCCGTCATCCGGTTGACTGCCGCCCAGGCGACGGGCGACTACTTCCTGCACCTTGGCGTGAGTCCGACCAGTACCAGCTTCCTCGGTCGACTGTACGCGAAGAGCGCTACGGGAGGATTCCAGCTTGCGGTCAACCGACAGACCGAAACGGTCGCCTACGGAAGCACCGTCTATTCGCTCAACACCCCCTATCTTGTCGTTGTCAAATACACGTTCGTCAGCGGCATAGCGAATGATCAGGTTGACCTGTTCGTCAACCCGACGCCCGGGGCCGTTGAGCCTGCCCCCACGATCTCGGCTGCCTCCTCGACCACCAATGATGCAACCGGTCTCGCCACCATCAATCTCCGTCAGGGCAGCGCGTCGAACTCGGCCACCGTGTGGGTGGACGGCATTCGTGTCGCCACCACTTGGGCCGATGCCGTTGCAGCTGGTGCCACGACCTACACCCTGACGACGGCCGTGGCTCCGACGGGCGGCGGCACGGTGACGCTGGACCCGGCGGGCGGCACGTACGCCTCGGGCACGGTCGTGACGATGACGGCGAACCCGGCGGCTCACTACCACTTCGTCAACTGGACCGGCTCCGTCACGGGCAGCGTCAACCCGACGACCGTGACCATGGATACCGACAAGTCCGTGACGGCGAACTTCGCGCTCGACACCTACACCCTGTCCTACACGGCCGGAGCGGGCGGCACGATCTCGGGTACGACTCCGCAGACGGTCAGCTACGGCGGGAGCGGTACGCAGGTCACGGCGGTGCCGGACGCGCACTACCACTTCGTCAGCTGGAGCGACGGGGTGCTGACGGCCTCGCGCACCGAGACCAACGTGACGGCCGACGTGACGGTCACCGCCAGCTTCGCGCTCGACCAGCACACGGTGACGACGGGCGTGGACCCGGTGGGCGGCGGCACGGTGAGCGGCGGCGGGACGTACGACTACGGGACGGTGGTGACGCTGGGGGCGACGGCGAACCCGGGCTTCCGCTTCGACTTCTGGACCGGCGGGTGGCCCGACACGGTGCTCGGCAACCCGGTCGACCTGACGATGGACGGGGACAAGACGGTCATCGCCCACTTCAAGCCGGTCTACACGCTGGCGATGGTGATCGACCTGGTGGGCGGGGGGACGGTGACGCTGGCCCCGCCGGGCGGGACGTACGACGCCGGCACGGTGGTGAGCCTGACGGCCGAGCCGGCGCTCCACCACCACTTCGTGGAGTGGACGGGCGACCTGACGGGCGGCGTCAACCCGACCACCCTGACGATGGACGGGAACAAGACGGTGACCGCCAACTTCGCCCTCGACACCTACACGCTCGCCTACACGGCGGGCACCGGCGGCACCATCTCGGGCAGCACGCCGCAGACGGTCGCCTACGGCGCCAGCGGGACCGAGGTCACGGCGGTGCCGGACCCGGGCTACAGCTTCGTGAGCTGGAGCGACGGGGTGCTGACGGCGGCGCGGACCGACGCCGACGTGACGGCGGACATCAGCGTCACGGCCAACTTCTCGGCCCTGGCGGTGCAGAACACGAACACCGGCGAGTACTTCGCCACCATCCAGGCGGCGATCGACGACGCCGAGACGCTGGGTGGCCACACCATCGCGGTGGGCGCAGGCACGTTCGAGGAGCAGGTGGTGGTGAACAAGGCGCTGACCATCACCGGCGCGGGCTGCGGCACCACCGTCATCGCGAGCCCGGCGACGCTGACGCAGTCGTACCTGCGCTTCGGGGTCGCGACCAAGCCGATCGTGTTCGTGAACGGCGTGGACGCCACCATCCAGAACCTGACGATCGACGGCAACGGGCAGGGGCCGGCCAACCGGGTCTTCACCGGCCTGTCCTTCTACAACGGCGGCGGCAAGGGCGCGAACCTCTGCATCCAGAACGTCACCGAGACGCCGATCAGCACGGTGAACACCGGGGTCGGAGTCACCGCCTGGAACAGCACCGGCGGGCCGTACGCGCTGGAGCTGGATCACGTGACGGTGACCAGCTTCCAGAAGAACGGCATGGCGCTGGAAGGGGCCGGGCTCGCCGTAGACGTGCACGACTGCACGATCACCGGCATCGGCTACACCTCGGAGGGCCTCGGGCAGAACGGCATCCAGGTGGCCCGCGGCGCGACCGGCGGCATCGCGCGCTGCGCCATCACGGAGCTGGGCTACGTCAACCCCAGCTACCAGTCGAGCGGCATCCTGGCCTACAACGCGACGGGCACGCTGACCGTGTCCGACTGCCGGACCACGAACAAGTTCGACAACGTCCAGGTGCCGGTCTACCTGTGGAACTCCACCGGCACGGTGGACGGCGTCGAGGTCGGCGGGCAGACGCTGACGGCGGTCATCGCCGCCACCGACCAGGTGTCGTCGCTGCTCGGCCGCACGGGCGAGCAGCCGACGCGCCAGGTCTCGGCCCGGCCCGCGCCGTTCGGCGGCGAGGACGAGACGCCCGCTTCGACCACGGGCACGCTGGACAACGCCTACGCGGTCAGCGTGACGAACAGCTGCCTCTACGGCACCGACGCCGCGGGCTCGATCGGCATCGAGGCGTACTCGGCCGGGGCCGGCATGACGGTGACAGCGACCAACAACACCGTGCAGGACTGGGACTACGGCCTGCTGGTGGACGGGCCGCCGGCGATGCTGACGGCGCACGAGAACGCGATCGTCTCCAACGTGACGGCCGGGTTCGACGCCAGCGCCAATCCCACCCAGGACGGCGAACGCAACTGGTGGGGCGACGCGGGCGGACCGGGCGCGGGCGGCGCGAACGCGGCGCTGGGCGTGGACTACGACGCCTGGATCCACAGCGGCACGAATCTGGCGAGCTGCGCGTTCGACCCGCCGACGTACGACATCGTTGCCTCGGCGGGCGCGGGCGGCAGCATCAGCCCGGCCGGCACGACGACCGCCTACGAGGGCGACGACGTGACCTACACGATCACGCCGGACGCCGGCTACTCGGTCAGCGGGCTGCTGGTGGACGGGAGCCCGGTCGCGGCCGCGACCAGCCACACGTTCACGAACGTGGCGGCGGCGCACACGATCGCGGCCTCCTTCGCGGTTCTGGCGGTGCAGAACACCACCACGGGCCTCTACTACGCGACCATCCAGGCGGCGATCGACGCCACGGAGACGCTGGCCGGGCACGCCATCGCGGTGGGGGCGGGCACGTTCACGGAGCAGGTGGTGGTGAACAAGGCGCTGACCATCACCGGCGCGGGCTGTGGCACCACCGTCATCCGGAGCCCGGCGACGCTGACGCAGTCGTTCGTCACCCCCGGGCCGAACACGAACAAGCCGGTGGTGTTCGTGAACGGCGTCAACGCCACGATCCAGAACCTGACCATCGACGGCGCCGGCCTCGGCAACAGCAACACCCGCTTCATCGGCCTGGCGTTCTGGAACGGCGGGGGCAAGGGCGCGAACCTGTGCATCGAGCACATCGAGGACACGCCCTTCAGCGGTGCCCAGCACGGCGTCGGCGTGTACGCCTACAACGAGACCGGCGGACCGTACGCCATCGAGCTGGACCACGTGACGGTGACGGACTACCAGAAGACCGGCATCGCGCTGATGGGGACCGGCCTGACGGTCAACGTGCACGACTGCACGACGACCGGCAAGGGCTACACCGGGGTGACGGCGCAGAACGGCATCCAGGTGAGCGGCGGGGCCGGCGGTGCGATCACCGCCTGCAGGGTGACCGACATCGGCTACACCGGCACCGGCTGGGCCGCCAGCGGCCTGCTGGTCCAGGACGCCGGCGGCACGGTGGCGGTGTCGAACATGAAGGGCGCGAACAAGATCGAGAACGTCCAGGCGCCGATCAACTGGTACACCAGCAACGGCACCGTGGACGGGGTCGAGATCGCCAACAGCGCGCGGGCGGAGTGGGAGTGCGGCATCTTCGCCTACAACTACAACACCTCGCTCGCGGCCAGCACGGTCGGCGCCGCGGCGAGCCGTGAGCGGCCGGCCAAGGCCGCCCCGTTCGACGAGAGCCTCCTCAACAACGCCACGACCGGCGCGCTGGCCTCCTCCTACACGCTGGACGTGACGAACAGCTGCCTCTTCGGCACGGACGCCACGAACACCGTGGGCCTCGGCGTCTACTCGCTCGGCGGCGGTATGGTCCTGAACGTGGGCAACAGCAATGTGACGGACTGGGAGTACGGCATCGTCCACTACGGCGGACCGGCCACGCTGACCGCGCGCGAGAACACGATCACCTCGAACATCACCGCCGGCCTGTGGGGCGACGGCGTGGCCACCACCAACGCCGAGCGCAACTGGTGGGGCGACGCGACCGGACCGTCGGGCGCCGGCACGGGCGCCGGTGACGCCGCCTACGACGCCGACTTCATGCCGTGGATCCACAGCGGCACGGACCTGGCCAGCGGCTGCGAGTTCGACCCGCCCACGTACGCGATCGTGGCGACGGCGGGGGCGAACGGCAGCGTCAGCCCGGCCGGCACGACGACCGCCTACGAGGGCGACGACGTCGCCTACGCGATCACGCCGGACGGCGGCTACACCGTCGCCGACGTGCTGGTGGACGGCGGCTCGGTCGGCCCGGTGAACACCTACACGTTCACGAACGTCACGGCGGGCCACTCCATCGCGGCGAGCTTCACGCTGGCCGGCAACAACGTGGTGGCGGCGGTGGGCGACACGCTTTGCATCACGCCCGTCACCCCGTGCCTGACCATCCCGGTGAACATCACCCGGACCGGCCCGACGGACATGCGGCTGTTCCACGTGGACTTCACCCTCTCGCCCGAACTCAAGCTGTGCGGCACGCCGGGGGCGAGCGTGCTCGAGGGCGAGTACCTGAGCAGCATGAACCCGAGCACCACGTTCTTCGTGCTCGACAACGGCGGCGGCTCGTACACCGCCGACGGCACGATCAACGGGCTGCCCTGCGGGCAGGACGCGGCGAGCGGGACGCTCTTCTACATCAAGGTCGCGAGCAACGGCGGCACCGGCACGGGCACGATCACGGTGGATGACGTGGTGCTGCGCGACTGCGTGAACAACGACATCACCCCCGCGGCGCCGGGCGCCCCGGCGGTCATCGCCTTCGACGCCACCCCGGTGGCGATCGCGGAGATCGCCGACCAGACGGTGGCCGAGCTGGCGACGCTGACCGTCACGCCGGTCGGGACCATCACCGAGTGCGCCGACGGCCCGCTGGCCTGGAGCATCGACCCCGCGGTGCCGGCGGGCGCGACGTTCAGCGCCGCGACCGGCGAGCTCGCCTGGACGCCGGACTGCAGCCAGGCCGGCAGCTACGGGCCGTACACGCTGACCGCGACCGCGGCCAGCGGCGAGTCGGACACCGAGACGTTCTCGATCCTCGTGACCGACACGCCGGGCGGCGTGGCGGTGACGGTGACGCCGGACCCGCAGACGGTCGTGGAGCTGTCGCTGCTGACGGTGACGCCGGCCCTCGACCTGACGGGCTGCGCGGCCGGGCGGACGCCGGTGTGGAGCGCCGACGCGCTGCCGGGCGGCGCGACGTTCGACACGGGCACCGGCGTGGTGACCTGGACGCCGGCGTGCGGCCAGGCGGGCACCTACGGGCCGTACACGCTGACGGCCACGGTCACGGCGGTCGGCGGGCAGACGTACAGCGGCGCGGCGACGTTCTCGGTCCAGGTGAGCCACCTGGCGGGGACGGTGACGATCGCCGAGGTGGCGGACCAGACGGTCGAGGAGCAGTCGACGCTGACCGTCACCCCCTCGGCGACGAAGACGGACTGCGCCGGGACGCTGAGCTGGAGCATCAGCCCGGCCCTGCCGGCCGGGGCGACGTTCGACACGGGGACCGGCGCCATCACCTGGACGCCGGCGTGCGGCGAGGCGGGCAGCTACGGGCCGTACACGCTGACGGCGACGGCGGCGACGGGCGAGGCGGACACCGAGGAGTTCGCGATCACCGTGACGCACAAGGTCGGCACGGTGGAGATCGCGGCGATCGCCGACCAGACGGTCGAGGAGTTGTCGCTGCTGACCGTCACGCCCGCGGCGACGAAGACGGACTGCGCGGGGACGCTGAGCTGGAGCATCGCCCCGGCCCTGCCGGCGGGGGCGACGTTCGACACGGGGACCGGCGCCATCACCTGGACGCCGGCGTGCGGCG
>CAZSQE010000016.1:11187-11664 GCA_964608905.1 uncultured bacterium
GGAGTTCGCGATCACCGTGACGCACAAGGTCGGCACGGTGGAGATCGCGGCGATCCCGACGCCGCAGACGGTGGTGGAGATGTCCACGCTGACCCTCGTGCCGTCGGCGACGACGACGCCGTGCGTGGGCACGCTGACCTGGTCGGTGACGACGGGGACGCTGCCGGCGGGGGCGAGCTTCGACCCGGTGACGGGGACGATCACGTGGACGCCGGGCTACGGCACGGCGGGGACGTACGGGCCGTTCGTGCTGACGGCGACGGCCGCGACGGGCGAGTCGGACGCGAGCAACGCGTTCACCGTCGTGGTGACGCACCTGCCCGGGACGATCGAGATCGCCTACATCCCGACGCCGCAGACGGTGGAGGAGCAGTCGACGCTGACGATCACGCCGAGCGCGACGGTGTCGCCGTCGGTGGGGCCGCTGACCTGGTCGGTGACGACGGGGACGCTGCCGGCGGGGGCGAGCTTCGACCC
>CAZSQE010000016.1:11764-15387 GCA_964608905.1 uncultured bacterium
GGCGACGGGGGAGATCGTGTGGACGCCGCCGTGCGGGGCGGCGGGCAGCTACGGGCCGTTCGCGCTGACGGCGACGGCCACGACGGGTGAGACCGACACCAGCAACGAGTTCACCATCGAGGTCACCCACAAGGTCGGCACGGTCTCGGTGGCGGCGATCGCGACCCCGCAGACGGTGGCGGAGATGACGACGTCGACCCTCACCCCGTCGGCGACCCTGACGGACTGCGCGGCCGCGCCGCTGACCTGGTCGGTGACGACCGGGACGCTGCCGGCCTGGGCGAGCTTCGTCGCGAGCACGGGTGTCATCACCTTCGCACCGGGCTGCACGGACGCCGGCAGCTACGGGCCGTTCGCGCTGACGGCCACGGCGGCCACCGGGGAGTACGGCACCAGCAACGAGTTCACGGTCACGGTGACGGACGCGCCGCAGGCGATCGACCCCCCGACCACGGTGACCGCCGCGCAGGTGCGGACCGGGAACGCGGCCGGCGACACCACGGGCATCAAGATCTACTTCACGCCGCCGGCGGGCGGGGTGAGCTACAAGATCTACCGCGCGGCGTTCGGGCACTACCCCGAGTACGACGACGCGGGCGGGGTGGCGCCGACGGCGCCGACCGTCCATCCGCCGTCCGCTCCGTGGGTGGAGACCGGCGTGACGGTCCAGGGTGGTACGGATGTCCCGCCGGCGCGTGACTTCTGGTACTACGTGGTCTACGCGGTGAACGCCTGCGGCGACGTCTCGGGCCCGTCGAACATGACGACCGGCACCCTCGACTACCACCTGGGTGACGTCACGAACGGCTACGTGCACGGGTTCGGGGACAACCTGGTGCAGGACGAGGACATCTCCGAGCTGGGGGCGCACTACGGCATCACGCTCGCCCACGTGGGCGACACGTACAACTACCTCGACGTCGGCCCGACCACCACGCGCTACGTGGACGGCCGGCCGCTGACGGACGACAAGATCAACTTCGAAGACCTGGTGATGTTCGCCATCAACTACGGGCTGGTGTCGGCCACCACGGAGTTGCCGGAGGTGGCGGCCCTCGCGGGCACGCCGGCGGCGCTGGACGCGCTGGTGCTGCAGTCGCCGGACGCGGTGGCGGCGGGGGCGGTGGTGACGGTGCCGCTGCGCCTGCAGGGCACGGGCCTGGTGAAGGCGGTCTCGACCCGCCTGAGCTGGGACGCGACGGTGGTGGAGCCGGTCGGCTACGCGGCGGGCGAACTGCTGCAGCTGAACGGCGTGGCGCTGTCGCCGGAGCCCGGGGTGGTGGACGTGGCGGCGCTGGGCATGGGGCTGGGCATCGCGGGCGAGGGGACGCTGGCGACGGTGACCTTCAAGGTGCTGGCCGCCGGCGACCCGGCGATCCGGATCGAGGCGGTGGACGCGCGCGACACGCGGAACGAGCCGGTGACGCTGAACGCCACGCGCGAGGCGCTGGCGCCGGCGCTGCCGACGGTGACGACGCTGTCGTTCGCGCAGCCGAACCCGTTCCGGGGCACGGTGACGCTGTCGTTCAGCCTGGCGCAGAGCGGGCCGGTGGACCTGCGGATCTACGGGGTGGACGGCCGCCTGGTGCGGACGCTGGTGAGCGGGACGCAGGAGGCGGGCTACTACCGGCCGGTGTGGGATGGCCGGGACGACCACGGCAACGAGATGTCGGCGGGGGTGTTCTACGCGCGGCTGGTGGCCGGCAAGGTGCGCGTGACCCGCACGATGTCGTATCTGCGGTAGCGGCAGGAGTGGTGGCGGGCGGGCTCGTCCCGCCCGCTGCGGTATAATGGAACGGAGGCGCCCGGCGGGCGGGACTCCCCGTCCGCCGGGGCGGGAACGGAGGGCATGACGGAACGGTATCCGGGCATCCGCACGGTGTGCGTCCTGGCCGCGCTCGCGCTGGCTGCGTGGGCGGGTCCCGACGCGGCCATGGCGCAGGGCGTGTCGGCGGTGTTCGTGCCGGCCTCGTCCACGGTGGCCCCTGGCTCGGAGTTCGACCTCGAGCTGTGGGTGCCGGAGGCCGGGCACGCGTTCAACGGCTTCCGCGTCGAGGTGGCCTACGACACGGCCGCGCTCACCCTCGTGCCGCTCTCGCCCGTCTCGCTGCAGATCGGTTCGCTGTTCACGGATGCCTGCGGGAACCTGTTCCACCGCTTCCGGCCGGGTGTGGGCGTGGACACCATCTCGGTCGTCATGCTGTGCAACGGCGTGTCGGTGAGCGGGCCGGGGCAGGTCTACCGGCTCCGCTTCCGCGCCTCGAGCACGATCCAGACCACGACGGTCCGCATCGACAGCCTGATGTTCTACGACGCCGGGATCTACGTGTTCCCGGACCCGTGGACGAACGCCCACATCGGCATCGGCATGGAGCCGGTCGGGGTGGGGGACGGCGCGGCGGGCCCGGGCTTCACGCTCGCGGCCGCGCCGAACCCGGCGCGCGGGCGCGTCGTGTTCACCGCCGGCGGGGCGCCGGCGGGGCCGGAGAGTCTCACCGTGCGCGACGTGCAGGGCCGCAGGGTCTGCCGACTCGCCCTGAGCGGCCGCCAGGTCACCTGGGACGGCAGGCACGAACTCGGTCATCCCGTGCCGAACGGCACGTACTTCGCGACACTGGAGGCGGGCGGCCGCAGCCGGACCATCCGCTTCAGTCTCCTGCGTTGACCCTCGGACGCGAAAGGAAGCGACTCATGCGCCACACCCGTTACTCTCCCTGCCTCGCCGGCCTGGCCCTGACGGCCCTGCTCGTGGTCGCGTGCGCTTCCCCGGCCGGGGCCGTGACCGTCTCGGTCAGCCCCGCCGACACCATCGCGATCTGTGGGGACACGCTCACGGTGCGCATCGTGACCGACGCGTTCCCCGACCTGAAGGCCTACCAGCTCATCTTCGCCTTCGACCCGACGGTCCTGGAATACGTCGGCGCCCTGCCGGGCGACGTGCTGACCATGGGGACGATGCAGGAGCTGCCGGACGTCACTCCCCCGGTGGACTCGGTGTGGGTGGACTGCGCCCAGCTCGTCGGCAGCACCAGTGGCCCGGGCGTGCTGGCGTATTTTAAGTTCGTGCCCATCGACGTCGGCGTCAGCCCGATCGCATGCCTGTGGGTCGACTTCCGCGACTCGTGGAACGTGCAGACCCTGCCGGACTGCGTGGGGGGCGTCGTGCGGGCGCCGTACTGCCCGACGCCGGCGCTGTCGGAGACGTGGGGAAGGATCAAGACGCTGTACCGGTGAGTCCGAGCGCTGCCTGGGGACGGCCGCCCGCTCCGGGCGGCCGTCCTGCCAAGGGGCCATGGCGCCCGCTCGCGCTCCTCTGGGCCGGCGCCGGCACCCTGGTGGGGCTGGCGCTGGCGCTGCTGGCGCGCGTGGGCGGCGGGAGGGTGCGGGGCCGCGACGGCGTGCTCGAGGCGCACGGCGGCTTGCTCGTGCCGCTCCTGCGCCGGCTGGGAGGTCGCGCGCGGGTGGTCGAGGCGCTCACCCTCGGGCACGTGGTCCTCGCGCCCGACGCGGCGCGGCTCGCCGAGCACCGGGCGCACGAGCGGGTGCACGTGCGCCAGTGGGAGCGCTGGGGCCCGCTGTTCCCCTTCGCCTACCTCGCGCTCGCCCTGTGGGCGCGCGCGAGG
>CAZSQE010000017.1:0-15384 GCA_964608905.1 uncultured bacterium
CCGCGCGCCCGCCGCCGCAGCCGGCCAGCGCCAGCGCCAGCAGCGCCGCCGCCGCGCCGCGGCCCGCGCCCCGCTCCATCAACGGCTGCTTGTCGAGTCCAGCCATCCGCCCGTGAACCCCGCGGCCCTGAGCCCGCGCACGATGTGCGGGTTGCGGCGCAGTGTACGCCAGACGAGGCCGCTGCGGTGGTTCTCGATCATCGCCAGGATGGGACCCTGGTCGATGCCCAGCCGGTCCACGTCGTACCAGCCCACCCCCGGCACGACCCGCCCGTGCTGCACGGGCACCGCCGCGTCGAGCGTCGGGTTCAGCGCGTCCACGAAGCCGTACTCGCCCCAGGCGTGCGCGCCGTGGTCGGCGCGGATGGCCATCAGCAGCGGTACGACGACCTCCGGGGCGAAGGCCACCGAGCCGCCGGCCGCCGCCGGCGAGACGGTGCCGTCGTCCACCACCTCGGTGAACGAGGCGCCGCGGGCGGCATAGCTGCGGAACTCGCGCCGGCGCCCGCCCACCTCGAACGTGCCGTCCACCGGGCCGTCGCAGGCGGTCAGGCCCCACAGCCGCTCGCCGTAGCCGCGGAAGCCGCCCGGGTTGGCGAGGGCGTAGGCGCGCTGGGACAGCGTGGCCCGCCGCGAGTTCTCGAACCAGTCGCTGTCGTGCGCCCGCATCAGGCTGTCGCGCAGCCCGCGCAGGTCGAGCCAGACCTGCGAGTACTGGTGCCCGAAGAGCGGGGCGAAGCCCACGTGCTCCTGGCCGTGGAACGAACCCCAGCGGCAGAGCGACGTCCAGCCCGACCAGACCTCGGGACCGAGCGGGTGGGTCGGCGAGCCCATCGCCAGGATGGGCACCAGCATGGACTCGTTCATCCCCGCCCAGTCCCACGCGAAGAAGCCCTGCTCCGGGTCCCAGCCGTGCACGATCCACGGCGGCCGCACGTAGGCCCAGCGCCAGTCGGCGCGCGCGTAGAGCGACTCGGCCAGGGCGCGCACCTCGGTCTCGCGCGCCTCCGCGCGGTCGAAGTAGGACTGGCAGAACAACGCCCCGGCCAGCAGCAGCGCCGTGTCCATGGTGGACAGCTCCACCCGCTCGAAGCGCGTGCCCGTGCCCGGGTGGACGAAGTGGTAGAAGAAGCCCTTGTACCCCGCGCAGCCGGCCGGCGCGTCGCCCTGCGGCGCGCGCCAGAGGAAGCGCAGCGTCGCCAGCGTGCGCTCGAGCGCCGCCTCGCGCGTCACCCAGCCGCGCTCGGCGCCGATCGGGTAGGCGGTCAGGGCGAAGCCCACCGCCGCCACGCTGGCGAAGGACGGCGTCGGCGCCCGGTCCGGGGTGAGCCCGGTGCGCGCGTCGGTCAGGTCCCAGAACCAGCGGAAGGTGCCGTGCCCGAGGGTGTCGAGGAAGGCGCTCTCCGCCGCCGTGAGCGGGCGCGACGGAGCGGCCCCGGTCGCGCGGCCGCCGCAGGCGGGGGCCAGCGCCAGGACGAGCAGCAGGACGACGGCGAGTCCCCGCCGGGTCATCCGTGAGAAAGCGCGCGCGGGCACGGCGCCCGTCACCGCGGGACCGCGGGCGCCGTTCCTGCGGGGCCGCCGCGGTCCGCCGCCGGGCTGCGCGGGTGGCCGGCCCCGCAGGAACCGCGCACCACCAGCCGCGTCGGCAGCACCTCGTGGCGGCCCTCCGCGCCGACGGCGGAGCGCCCCGGGTCCACGAGCATCTCGACCGCGCGCTCGCCCATCTGGAACATGTCCACGTGCACGGTGGTCAGCGCCGGCGTCAGGTAGCGGGCCAGCGCGATGTCGTCGAAGCCGGCCAGCGCGATGTCATCGGGGACCGCGCGCCCCGCCTCCTGCAGCGCCCCCATCACCCCCACCACCATGTGGTCGTTGGCGACGAAGACGGCCGCCGGCCGGCCCTGCTGGCGCAGCAGCTCGCGCGCCGCCTCGTAGCCCGAGCGCTCGGTGAAGTCGCCGTGGAACTCCTGCGCCGGGTCCGGCTCGACCCCGGCGTCGCGGAGCGCGGCGCGGTAGCCGTCCAACCGCTGCCGCGCGTCGATGTTCTGGACCGGCCCGGTGATGGTGGCGATGGGACCGTGGCCCAGGTCCACCAGGTGGCGCACCACGGCGTAGGCGCCCTGGAAGTTGCCGATGCTGAGCGTGTCGCAACCGGGCAGCGGCACCTCCGGGTTGAGCAGGACGATGGGCACGCTGCCGGCGGCCTGCCGCAGGGCCCGCGAGGCGTCCACGTCCGGCGCCATGACGACGAGCCCGTCCACCCGGCCGCGCATCGAGCGCAGCGCGTCGGTGAGCTCGTCCCCGTTGCCGCTCGAGCGCGACACCAGGAGGTGGTAGCCCTTCTCGCGCGAGATGAAATCCACGCCGTGGATGACCTCGGAGAAGAACTCGCCGTGCAGGTCGGGCAGCAGCAGCCCGAGCGTGTGCGTGCGGTTCGTGATCAGGCTGCGGGCGATGCCGTTGGGCCAGTAGCCGAGGTGGGACGCGGCCGCGGTGACCCGCTGCCGGGTCTCCTCGCTCACCAGCGGGCTGTGGTTGAACACCCGCGACACGGTGGCGATGGACACGCTGCTGGCCCGCGCCACGTCGCGGATGGTCGCCGTTCCGGAGGCTCTCACCGTCCCGCCGCTCCTCTCCCCCGTCCGCGCGCTCAGCGGAGCTTCACGCAGCGGGTGGCGACGGTGCGTCCCGCCGCCGCCAGCCGCACGTAGTAGACCCCGGCCGGGGCCGCGCCCGCCGCCCACTCGACCGCGTGCTCGCCCGCCGGGCGTGTCCCGTCGAGCAGGCGGGCGACCTGGCGGCCGGCCAGGTCGAACACGTCCAGCGTCACCGCTCCGGCCGCCGGCAGGCGGAAGCGGACCGTCGTCGCGCGTGTGAACGGGTTGGGCCGGCTCCACGCCATCGGCTCCGCCCAGGCCGGGGCCGGCTCGACCACGTCGGCGACCGGGGTGAAGCCGGCGCGCGCCAGGCCGGTGCGGACGTCGGCGTTCTCCATGAAGCGGTTCCACACCCGGCCGGTCCGGTGGTTCTCGATCATGAGCACGATGGGACCCTGGTCGATGCCGATGTAGTCGGTGTCGTACCAGACCGGGCTCAGGCTCAGGTTGAAGGCGTCCTTGAAGCCGTAGCCGCCGAACGCCAGCGGGTAGTTCGTGTACAGGTTGCGGATGACCGGGATGACCTCGTCCGGAGCGAAGGCGATCGAGCTGACCGGCGCCGTCGGCGTGATGGTCCCGTCGTCGTTCTGCGCCGGGGGCGCCCCGCGCGCCAGGTAGCCGTTCTTGATGTCCGAGGCGGTCAGGCCCCACAGGCTGTCGCTGTAGCCCGTCCAGCCGTACGGGTTGGCGGCGGCGTAGGCGCGCTGCGCCAGCGTGGCGCGGCGCGAGTTCTCGAAGTAGGTGATCGAGCGGGCGCGGCAGAACGCGTCCTGCCAGTGGCGGAAGTCCACCCAGCAGTGGGTGTACTGGTGGCCGAAGAGCGGCGGGAAGACCACGTAGCTGTAGCCGTAGTAGGTCAACCAGTTGTAGCCGCTCATCCAGTAGTCCCAGGTGCTCGCCGGCACCGGGTGCGAGGGCGAGCCGAGGGCCAGCAGGTAGAGGATCATGGCCTCGTTGTAGCCCCGCCACAGGCCGAACCCGGAGAAGCCGGTGCCGGGCTTCCAGCCCATGTAGATCCCGGACGCGCCGTTGCGCATGAACTCCCAGTCGGCGCGGTAGTAGATGGAGTCGGCCAGGGCGCGGATGCGGACCTCGGTGGTGTCGGCGCCGTCGAAGTACTGCCTGCAGTCCAGCATGCCGGCGAACAGCAGCGCCGTGTCGATGGTCGAGAGCTCGCAGTCCCACGTCCGCGTCGCCGTGTTCATGTCGAGGAAGTGGTAGAAGAGCCCCTTGTGGCCGATGACCCCGCTGGCCGCCGTGCCCTGCGGCCCGGTCCAGAAGGTCACGAGCGTCCGGCGCACGCGCTCCGCCGCCGCCGCGCGCGTGACCCAGCCGTGGTCCACGCCGACGCAGATGGCCGAGAGGCCGAAGCCGGTGGCGGCGATGCTGGCCGGCGACCAGCTCGCGCTGCGGTCCTTGATCAGGCCGTTCGTCTCGTTCGCCTGCTCCCAGAAGTAGTCGAACGACAACTGCTGGACGACGTCCAGCATCGCGTCGGTGGCCTGCGCCCGCGCCCCGGTGGCGCCGATGCCGAGCAGCAGCAGCGCCAGGATGAACCTCCGCATGTGTGCCTTCCTTCCGTCCCGCAGCGGCGGGCAGCCCGCGATCTAGAACTGCAGCCCGACGGTCACGCGGTGCGTGCCGCCCAGCCGCCCGTGTTCGGCCCAGGCGTAGTCCACCTGGTAGCCGTACACGTCCACCTTGCCCTTCACCCCGCCCCCCAGCGTCAGCCCGACCTCGGTGTCCTGCTGGAAGGCGTCCTGCCAGCCGGCGCGCAGCGCCAGCCGGCGGCCGTACTCGAGCTCCGCCCCCGCGCTCATCCCCTCGGTGTTGTCGCTGGGATGGAACGCGTCCACCGCCACCTGCAGGCTGGCCATCCGGCTCAGCCGGAAGGGCATGCCCAGCCCGACGCGGAACAGCGCCGGCACGGCGAAGGCGTCGGTGTACTGGTCGGCGGGCAGCGTGCCGTTGTCGCCGTAGCGGCCCGGGTCGTTGTCGTAGACCAGGGCCAGGTCGCGGCCGCGGAAGCGCCCCTGCGTGCCGAAGTTGGACAGGCTGGCGCCGATGCGCAGGCCGTTCTCGGACACCTGGTAGAGGGTCCCGAGGTCGAACACCACGGTGTTGAGCGAGGTGTGCCAGATCGTCTCCTGCACGTAGTTCACGCGCAGCCCGGCCGAGAAGCGGTCGGTGATGCGGCGCCCGTAGCCGAGCCCGATGGCCACGTCCGAGACGCTGTAGCGCTCGCCCGTGCCCATCGGCTGCTCGACGGTGCGCACGGCGATGTCGCCGGAGTTGAGCGCCGCCAGCGTGGCGGTGACGTTGCCCCACTTCCCCGCCGGCAGCGAGACGGCGACGTACTCGTAGGCGATGCCGGCCAGCCAGGCGCTGTGCGTGAACTGGACGACGTAGCCCTCCAGCAGGCCGATGACCGCCGGGTTGTAGTAGGCCGCGTCGAGCCCCTGCCACACCGCCACGCCGGCGTTGCCCATGCCGGCGATGCGGGCGCTCGGCTCGATGAGCAGGAACTGCCCGATGGTCGTCCCGGTCTTGGTCTGCCCGGCGGCGCTCCCCGCCGCGAGCAGCAGCAGCATCGTCCAGGTCAGGATCCGCCGGCTCATGGCCGCCCCCGCGCTCACTTGATCACCGCGAACTTCCCGGTGAAGTCGTCCGCACCGGGAGCTTCGACGTGGTAGATGTACAGGCCCGGCGCGGCGTCCAGGTTGTCCTTGGTCCGCAGGTCCCAGGCGGCGTAGGCCTGGACCGAGCCGTCCTGCCGCAGCGTGCGCACGAGGTCGCCGCGCACCGTGTAGATCCGCACCGTGGCGTTGAGCGGCAGGTTGCGGAACTCGATGCGGCGCTCGCCGCGCCCCGACTCGGCGAAGCGCGCCGCCTCGAAGCTGGCCGCGCCGACGTAGGGGTTGGGCACGACGTAGGGCTCGCCCCCCGCCAGCGCGCCGGCCGCACCCGGGTCCACGCGCTCGCCGCCGGTGGCGAACACGAACACGTCCGAGGCGTTGAGGGGCCGCGCGATGCGCAGGTCGTAGACGTCCCCCAGCGTCGGCGGCACGACGTCCGGGCGGCCGGTGGCGCCGCGCGGGTCGAGTTGGACGCGCCAGGTGACGAGCGAGTCGATGCGCACCGACGGGCCGGAGTTGATGACCTCCACCCACTCGCCGAGCGAGTCCAGCGTGCCGTCGCGGCGCAGGTCGCGGAAGCGGAAGCGCAGCTTCACGTCGCCCTCCGGCGTGCGCGCGTAGATGCGGAACTTCGCCGGGTTGCGCGGGATGCCGCCCCAGCTCTGGCCGGTGTCCACGTAGGCGCTGTCGAAGACGATGACCAGGTCGTCGGGGAAGCCGATGCGCCGCCGGTTCGCCGACAGCGCGCCCGTGTAGTAGGACTCGAGCCGCACGTTCGAGACGCTGCCCGCCGCCCAGCCGGAGAGCGTGCTGTCCGGGTAGGAGAGCTCGTGCGTCCGCACCACCGGCAGCAGGCCCGCGGCGGTCGGGCCGATGCCCAGGCCGTCGAAGTCGGTGCCGCGCGAGAACAGCGTGACGTGGTCGGTGCTGTCGCGCAGCTCGTACCAGTCGGCCCGCACGCTGTCCTCGTACTCGGCGAGGAAGCCGAGCCGGAACAGGTGCCCGTCGGGCACCAGCCCCGAGTTCACGACCTCCACCCGCACCGTGCCGGTGCCGTCGCCGGCGACGTGCTCGGCCTCGGCCGCGCTCGCCGCCACGTAGCCGGCCACGCGCGGCTCGGGCCGCACGCGCACCACGTTCTTCGGCAGGATGAGGCCGCCGCGGGTCGTGCGCGAGACGGTGATGGCGTTCTCGGAGGGGAAGATCGCCGCCGAGTCGTTGCCCTCCGGCACGAAGCCGTAGTCGTAGGCGCACACCGCGTAGTAGTACTGCTGCCCGTTCGTGACCGTGGTGTCGGTCCAGGTGTGGGTGATGCCGGAGTCGTTGCCGAGGTAGTAGGCGATCCCGTTCACCGTCTTCGTCGAGTAGCCGGTCTTCCCGTCGGCCAGGTCGAACTGGACGGTGGGTTTGCCGTTCGGGATCCACAGCTGGTTCGAGCCGGTGGCCACGACCTGCGGGTCGCGGAACTCGGGGTCGGTGGCGCGGTAGATGCGGTAGCCCTCGAAGTCGAACTCGTTCGACACCGGGTCCACGCCGCGCTCGGCGACGTCGTCCCACGACAGGCGCACGTAGCGGTCGCCGGTCTCGGCCGTGAGCGTCGGCAGCGGCGGCGGCACGGCGAACTGGTAGTTGGCGTTGTAGATGAGCTGGACCGTGCGCACCGTCTCGCGCAGCTCGGTCAGGTCGGCGCCGTAGCCCAGCGCCAGGCTGAAGCGCTCGCTCTTGCCGGCCGGGAGCTTGAACGGGCCGGAGGCGAAGAGGAAGCCGATGTTGTAGTTGGCCGCCACCGCCGAGTCGAACCGGGCGGTGGCGGGCGTGGCGGTGAAGTGGTCCCACAGCCGCGACGGCCAGCGGTGGCTCTCCTCCCAGAAGAGGATGTCGTCGGTGGCCGGGTTGGGGTTGCCGGCGCCGGCCTTGATGCGGTTCATCTTGAAGCCGGTCAGGCCGATCTGGTCCGACTCGTCCTTGTCGGTGGCGTCGAAGTACGGCTCGCCGGGCGAGGGCATGCCGTCCCCCTCCCCGGTGTCGCCGGTGTTGGCGAGGCCGTCGGCGCCGACGTCGTGGAACTCGGCGGTCCAGTCGAGGTCCTCGTCGCCGGTGTACCAGACGCCGGCGCGGTAGGCGGGGCGGTCCTCCAGCGGGCCGAACGCCGCCTCGAACTTCGCCCGGTCGTAGTGGGATGCCACGTACGTCTCGATGGCCGCCTGGCCGTCGATGCGCTCCCCCGGACCGCCGTCGCGGGTCTCGTCGGTGATGCCGTCCCCGTCGTTGTCCACGCCGTCGTAGGGGTTGCCGGGGGTCTCCATGTAGGCGTAGCCGAGGTAGCCGGTGCGGCCGCAGTTGCCGGAAAGGTCCACGCCGTGGCCGTACATGTCCCAGGTGTAGACCAGGTTGAGCCCGGAGGAGCGGTCGAAGAAGGCGTTGTCGTCGTCCGACTCGTAGTAGCCGTCGCACGAGAGCGCCGAGCCGCCCACCCCGGAGTCCATGTAGAGCCCGAAGATGATGTTGTCGAGGTAGTCGGTCGTGCTCTCGTTGGTGATGTCGTAGTGCCAGAAGATGACGTTGCCCGCCTGCGGGTTGGCCCACTGGAAGCCGCGCACCTCGACGCGCAGGCCGAGGCCGAAGCGCGAGGAATCCCGGGTGTCGGGGACGTAGTCCCAGGCGTCGTAGAAGTCGTCGTCCATCACCGTGTACGACTCCTGGTCGGCCGCCGCCTTCTTGCCGAAGTAGCCGTCCCAGCTGCCCGGCCAGCCCGGATCGTCCGGGTCGCCCGCCCGGCCGGGCCAGGTATCGGGCCAGGTGCGCGGGTCGTTGCTGATGGCCGGCGAGCGTCCGATGTTGACGCGCGGGTCGGCCTGGAAGTACCCGGGCCGCGGCTCGAAGCGCATGATGCGGTTGTAGCGCGGGCTGATGCCCTGCCGCTCGCGGAATCCGGTCTCCATGATGATCGAGGTGTCGCCCGAGGCCTGGGCGATGCGGGCCATGACGAACGGCGTGATGCCGTCCGAGTAGTTCATCCCGCTGCCCTTGGGCGCCTCGCAGGAGTGGAAGACGCTCAGGTCCACGTTGCCCGGGTCGGGCGGGTAGTCGCCGACCATGCCGTAGTTCCAGAACCGCGTGCGCAGCCGGTTGGCGTCGTGCGTGCCCGACCGCTCGGCGTCGATCTTGCCGCGCCGCTCGATCGGGACCACCGGCTGGAGGTCCGCCCGCGCCGTCCCGGCCGCCCCCACCGCCAGGACCGCCGCCAGCAGGCCGGGGACCATGCGCCTCATCAGCACCTCCCGCGTTCCCTGTCGCCCCTCGTTCCGTCCGCGCATGTCAGCCTCCCCGCCTTCCCGAGCCCAGGCTGATGCCCACCTCGACGCGCCGGGGGCCATAGTACCGGGTGGGGTTCGCCAGCTGCACCTGGTCGGCGCCCGGAAAGCGCGAGTACTCGGCGCTCCCCGAGTTGCTGAAGACGAACCCGTTGAAGAAGCGCGCGTCGAAGGCGTTGAAGACGCGCGCGAAGAGGTTCACGCCCCGCGGCCCGAGGCGCAGGTCCTTGTCGGCCCGCAGGTCCACCAGCACGCCGGTCGACTTGCGCCCCGAGTTCGTGCCCAGGCTGCCGCCGAACCCGGCGGCGATGGCCGGCGTGTAGGGCTGACCGCTGGCCACCCGCACGATGCCGCCGGCCGAGAAGTCGTCGGGCCGCGACAGCAGCACCGTCAGGTTGAGCGTGTGGCGCTGGTCCCAGGTGAACGGCACCTGGCGCGGCTTCGGGTCCTCCCCCGCCTCGGCCCGCGTCGCCGTCTCGCGCGGGTCGCTCGAGTTGCCCTGGGCGAACTGCCAGGTGTAGTCGAGCGAGGTGCTGAGCAGGCCGCGCCGGCGCTGCTCGAGCGCCACGGTGAAGCCGATGACGTTGCCGAAGTCCACGTTGGTCAGCCGCGGGTACTCGGCGTCGTTGTAGGTCGAGATGAACTCGACCCCGAGCAGGTCGCGGACGTCCTTGTAGAAGGCGTTCAGGTCCACGCCCAGCCACTCGGTGACCGCCTGCTTGTAGCCGAACTGGTACTGCACCGTCTGCTCGGGCCGGATGTCGGGATTGCCCATCACGCCGTAGCTGACGCCGCCCGAGGCCAGGTCCTGCAGCTTGCCGTAGTCGGCGTTGCCGAAGATGTCGCCCAGCGCGGGCATCTGGTAGAAGTGCCCGTAGGCGAAGAACAGCGCGGCGGCCTCGGTCACCGGGTAGGACACGCCGAGCCGCGGCGCCAGCGACATCTTGCGCGTCGTCGCCACCGGGTCGGCGGTCGGCACGCCATCGATCGTGTTGGCGGGGTTGGCCAGGTCGCCGGGCAGCATGGCCCGCGCGTTGAAGTACTCGAAGCGCACGCCCGCGCGGATGCGCAGGTCGTTCCACTCGAGGTCCTCCTGCGCGAAGGCCGCCGCGGTGTAGGGCCGGTAGGCCTGCGGGCCGGGGTAGTTGGGCGGCTCGCTCACGTGCCGCACCAGCGTGTTCACGCCGCTTACCTGCGAGTAGACGAGGTGGCCCGGCGTGCCGAAGCTGACGTGCGGCCACTCGAACTCGGCGCCCACCTTGATCTGCTGCTCGCGCGTCACCTGGCTGACGAGGGAGCTCTTCCACACCACCGAGCTGGTGCGCTGGTGGAAGCGGGTGAAGTCCACGCCCTGCACGTAGGCGCCGAGGGTGTAGGCGTCGCTCCCGGCGACGTTCCCGGCGGCGTCGTAGCGCGGGTCCCAGACGTCGTCGTAGGCCATGTCGCGGTAGTCGAACCAGTTGTGCCGCATGCTCACGTTGTAGAACGCCGTCCGCGACAGGGTGTGGGTCAGGTCCATGCCGTGCACGATGGACAGCGTGCGCTGGCGGCCCATGCCCTCCGGGGCGACGCGGAACGCCCAGTCGGCGTCGCGCCGGACCTGCCGGTTGACGATGGCCTGGTAGTTCAGCTCGATGGACGGCAGCGAGCGGTTCGTGAGCTTGGCGACACCCGACCACTCGCGGCTCCAGCCCAGCGGCTCGGACTCGCGGTCGCCGGTCGGGGCGAAGATGCCCGCGGCCAGGTCCGACCGGTCGGTGGCCCGGAAGAGCCGCCAGGCGCTCAGGTAGTCCTCGCCGGAATAGTGGCGCGCGCTCAGCAGGTAGAAGGTCCGCGGCAGGCCGAGCGGCCCGCTCACCGCGCCCTGCAGGCTGCGCGTGCCGAGGGGCCGGAACTCGTGGAACTCGGACGCGACGCCGCGCTGGTCCGCCGAGTAGACGTGGCCGCCGCCGAGCACCTCGGCGTCCCAGCGGAACTCGTCGGTGCCGCGGCGCAGCACCGCGTTCACCACGCCGCTCATCGCCTGCCCGTACTCGGCGTCGAAGGTGCCGCTGATGACCTGCACCTCCTCGATGAGCGAGCGGTCGATGCGCAGGCTCGACTTGTTGTCGTAGGCGTTGTTCACCGACACGCCGTCCACCTGGTACTGCACCTCGCCCAGGCGGCCGCCGCGGAAGTGGCCGTCCACCACGCCGGCCTGCAGGTTCACGACCTCCTGCAGCTCCTGCACCGGGAGGCTCTTGAGGTCCTCGCGGCTCACGGTCGCGATCGTGCTCGTGAGCTTGAGGTCCACCACCGGCCGTCGGGCCGAGACCACGACCTCCTTCATCAGCAGCGGGGCCTCGGTCAGGGTGACGTCGAGGGCGGTGGTGTTGTCCGCCGAGACGTGCACGTCCTGCACCGCGACCGGGCCGTAGCCGAGCAGGTTGACCTTGACCTCGTAGGTGCCCGCCGGGATGCCGATGATGACGTACCGCCCGTCGGCGTCGGTCACCGCCCCCAGCCGCGCGGCGGGGATGGCGAGATTGGCGCCGGTGAGCGGCTGCTTCTTCGGGTCGAGCACGCGGCCCGAGAGCTTGCCGGACGTCCCGGCGAGCGCTCCCGGGACCCCCGCCAGCGACAGCAGCAGGACGGCGAAGACCGAGGACCGCAGCGCGGCTCGCGCTCTCTCGTGGCGATGCATGCCCGTCACCCCTCGTGGGTCCGAGTGATCCGTGTCCGCGCGGGGCGGGCCGAGGCACCAGCCGAAGGCTGGTCGGCCCGCCCCGCCGCGGTGCTTCCAGGGCCCTGCCCTTCTACTTCACCAGCAGCATCTTCCCGGTCTGCGTGGCGCGCTCCTGGCCGGAGAGCACGTCGGCGGCCCGCAGGCGGTACAGGTAGATCCCCGCCCGCAGCCCCGGGTTCGAGAAGGTGGCGGTGCGGCCGCCGGCGGACTGGGTGCCCAGCCCGCGCTTCACCACCAGCCGTCCCTGCGTGTCGTAGACCTCGAGCGCCACGTCGCTGGCCGCCGCGAGCGAGTAGCGGATCGTGGTCAGCGAGCGGAACGGGTTGGGGAAGTTGCCCAGCAGCGCCAGGCGGTCCGGTCCGGTCACGTCGGGCACGTCGGTGGCGACGTACAGGGCGGGATCGAGGTAGGTCCAGGCCGGGCAGCACATGCGCTGGTCGTGCCAGAACCACCACTGGTGCGTGCCGTACGAGAGGTCGCTCGAGGCGCCGAACGAGTCGCCGTCGTACAGGTTCATGCCGAGGAACAGGACCCGGTCGCCGAGCCCGGTCGGGTAGCCGAGCGCGGTCAGGTCCACCGCCATCTCGATGGTGTAGCCCGAGTCCGGCTCGAAGCCGATGGTGTCGGGGGCGGTGCCGCCCTTGAGCGTGAGCGCCACCTGGGCCGCCAGCGCGGTGTCGCGCAGGTAGGGCAGGTAGTCGAGCGCCACGCCCTGGCCGGCCGCGCCGACGATGTAGGTCAGCCAGCGCGCCTCGAGGTTGTGGTCGCGGTGGACCGCGCCGCGGTCGTTGATGTTCACCGAGACGCCGTCGTAGCGGGTGAAGAGCGGGACGTACTGCACCCACTGGTCGCGCACGTCGAAGCCGAAGTAGACCTTGTCGTCGCGGAAGAACATGCGCACGGTGGCGTCGCCCGGGTCGGTGACGTCGGCGGTGCCGCCGTTGACGGTGGGCTGCCACTGGCCCGAGCGCCACGGCCCGACCCCCGGGTAGGTGTCGAGCAGCGGGGTGTCGTTGAAGCGGATGTCGAAGCTGGGCGCCATGCTCCAGACCGGCTCGTTCAGGTGGCCGTCGATGGTGGGGGCCGGCCACAGCGCGCCGTTGGCGATGCGCACCTCGGGCGGGATGTCGGCCAGCGGGCCCGACCCGATGGTCACGTCCGGCCGGGCGTAGATGCGGACCTCGTTGTAGTACGGGTCGTTGGCCCACGGGCACTGCCACCAGCTGCGGTTGGCGCCGAAGCGCCTGAGGAAGCGGAAGTAGGTGTCCCAGACCCAGTCGGCGTCCTTGACCGAGGCGCCCCACTCGACGACGTCGCCCTCGGGGCGGGTCACGTCGTAGCCCATCTGCGCCAGGCCGAACTTCATCTCGAAGGTGTACGACTTGTCCACCTGGGGCGTGATGCTCCCGGGGATGGTGTCCTGGTTCACCACGCCGTCCACCGTGCAGGCCGCGTCCCACGCGTCGATCTGCTCGGGCGTGCGGGGCATGTCGCAGCCGTTCGTGTCAGTCGAGTCGACGTCGCCCGGCGACCACCAGCCGCGGAGGCAGGGCGGCTTGCCGGCGGTGTGCGCGCCGGCCGAGTCCACCGGCGACCACCACGAGTACATGTACTCGCGGGGCGGCGCCGGGCGGGCGCCCGTGGTGTGGTCCTTCATGTGCATCAGCAGGCCGTCCACGCGGTTGAAGTCCATGTCGCCGCCGATGGAGCTGTCGCGGCACACGGCCGCGACGTACAGGTAGTTGCCGTTCACCAGGAACTTGAGGACGGCGTAGGTGCTGTCCCTGAGGATCTTGCCGCCCTCGAACTGGAAGCCGCTGCCCGGGATGCCGTTCTGGTACCCGTAGCGGATGACGGTGGACTCGGCCAGCGCCCACGCCGGCTCGCTCAGCACGCCGTCGAGGGTGATGGCGGCGCCGTTCGTCGAGCGCGCCCAGATGGCGTCGGTGCGCTTCGTCTGCGCCTGCGCGGTCGCCGCGCCGGCGAGCGCCGCGACCAGCAGCAGCGCGGCGATGGGACGGACTCTCATGGTACGACCTCCTGCGATGCGGATGATGGGGCGTCAGGGCTGCCGGGATGAACGGGATGCTTCGCTGTCTGCCTGATCGAAGGACACGTCCTGGGGACGCTCACCGGGGTCTCGTTCCCTCCATTCGTCCTCCTCGCCGAATCGGTGCGGCCGCTGCCGGTACCATGGTAACCCCGGCGGCCACGCGGGCACCGCAAGTCCGAGAGGCGGAGCGGGCCCGGGACCCTGGGGCCCGTGGGCACGACCGCCGTCGCTACCGGAAGACCACCTGGCCGTGGGTGCGTCGCGGTCGCCTCACGCGCGGAGGCGGGAACGACCCTCGCGCCCGGGCGACACCCGGCGCCATCCCTTCGGCGCAGGCCTCTCCGTCGTCCGTGACGGGGTCCAGTTCGTTGATGTAAACGGTTACATGGATGACGGGGCTTCGTCAAGACCGGACTTCGGGCAGGGCATCGCCGGCAGGAACCGGGACCGGCTTCCGAGTCGATTGTAACTGCTGAGCCCGCTTTACGGGAACCGGGAGCGCGGACCGCCCGGGGCCACGGGACCAGCCGGGGGGTCTCCCGGGGCCTCGGGCCGGGTCCGGAGGCCTCCGGCTGCCACGGGCCCGGTCCGGAGGCCTCCGCGCGGCTACTCCCCGGCCTCCCGCCTCAGGACGTCCCAGGCCAGGCGCACGTCGTCCTCCGTGGTGCGGGCGTTGCCGATGGCCAGCCGCAGCACCAGCCGGCCGTCCAGCTTCGTGCCCGAGAGGAAGATCTCTCCGGCGCGGTTGACGCGCTCCACCAGGGCGGCGTTCGCTTCGTCCGTGCCCTCCCGGCGGAAGCAGACCACCGAGAACGGCCGCGGGGCGCAGATCTCCCAGCCCGGGGTCTCCCGCACCCAGCCCTCGAACAGCCCGGCCAGGCGCACGTGCTCGCGGATGGACCGCTGCAGCCCCTCGCGCCCGTAGGCGCGCAGCACCGCCCAGAGCTTGAGCGCCCGGAAGGGGCGCCCCAGCACCGGGCTGTAGTCCATCAGGTTCATCGCGTCGGCGTCGCTGGTGCGCAGGTACTCGGGCACCAGGCTGAAGGCGTGGCGCAGGGCCTCGGGCCGACGGCTCCACAGGCACGAGCAGCCCATCGGCGTGAGCAGCCACTTGTGCGCGTTCACCACCAGCGAGTCGGCCCGCTCGACCCCGGCGAAGGCCCAGCGGAACTCCGAACAGACCATGGCCGAGCCGGCGTAGGCGGCGTCCACGTGCAGCCACGCCCCGGCGCGCGCGCAGGCCTCGGCGATGGCCGGCACCGGGTCCACCGAGGTGGTGGACGTCGTGCCCACGGTGGCCACCACCGCGCAGGCGTCGCGCAGGTCGAGCGCGTCGGCGCGCATGCGGTACGCGGCGTCCACCGGGACCTTGCGCAGCGTGAGCCCGGCCATGCGGCAGGCCTTCTCCACCGAGGAGTGCGCGTGCTCCGAGGCCGCCACCACGCGGCGGCCCGGCGCGGCCTCGCGCGCCGCCACCAGCGCGGCGAAGGTGGAGGTCGAGGCGGTGTCCTCGATGTGCCCGTGCCAGCCCGCCGGCAGGCCGAGCAGCTGCGCCAGCCAGTCGAGCACCACGATCTCCAGCTCGGTCAGCGCCGGCCCGGTGCGCCAGAGGAACCCGACCTGGTTGAGCGCCGCGGCCAGCAGCTCGGCGAGGATGCCCGGCTCGGAGGCGGTGTTGGCGAAGTAGGCGAAGTAGCGCGGGTGCTGCCAGTGCGTCACCCCCGGCAGGATCACCTCGTCCAGGTCGCGCAGCAGGGCCGCGAACGGCTCGCCGCGCTCGGGCGGCGCGGCCGGCAGCGCCCGGCGGACGTCGCCCGGTTCGACCTGCGCCAGCACGGGCAGCTCGCCCACGCGCTCGAGGTAGCGCGCGACCCACTCCAGCGCGGCCGCGCCGTCCCGGCGGATGTCCATGGCCTCGTCCCCTCCCGGTGCGCGGTCCATGCGGGCGAAGCTAGGCCCGCGGCCCCGCCCCGCGCAAGGCGAGTCGCCCGCATGC
>CAZSQE010000018.1:0-4115 GCA_964608905.1 uncultured bacterium
CGAGTCGTTCCTCGAGTCGCCCCCGGCGCCGGAGCGCGAGCGGGGCTGAGCGACCTCGTTCCCGAGCCCGCACCGGCGGCCGCGACCGGATCGCGGGGATGGCATTTCGGCCCCGGGCGCCGCGCCCGGGCGTGGTATCCTGCCCGCATGAGCGAAGACGCGCGGCGCATCACCATCCGGAGGACGGCGTTCGGCCCGGAGGACGAGCGGCTCGACCGCGAGTTCTGGGCAGCCCTGACGCCGGAGGAGCGCGTGGCCGAGACCTGGCGCCTCACGGTCGAGCAGTGGGAGTTGAAGGGATGGGACCCCGGTGAATCCCGACTTCGTCGCACTGTTGCGCGAGTTGTCCGCCGCTGACGCGCGGTTCCTCGTCGTGGGCGGCTATGCGGTGAGTCTCCATTCGCGGCCACGCGCCACGGGCGACCTCGACGTGTGGATCGAGCCGACGGCCGTGAATGCCGCGCGCGTCTTCCGCGCGCTCCGCGCGTTCGGCGCGCCGCTCGAGGGGTTGGCCGAGACGGACCTGACGAAGTCGGACGTCGTCTACCAGATCGGCGTGCCGCCCTGCCGGGTGGACGTGTTGACGTCGCTGACCGGCGTGGACTTCGCGGTGGCGTGGGCGGAACGGGTCACGTGCCGCATCGCCGGCCTCGAGGTGCCGTTCATCGGCCGGGACGCCCTCGTGCGCAACAAGCGGGCGCTCGGCCGCCCACGCGACCTCGCGGACCTGGAGTCGCTGGAGGGCGGCAGCTGAACCCGGCGGACCCGGGCGGCGAGGAACCTGAGCCCGCCGCCCGTGGCGAGGCTGCGAGGCGGAGGGCGCGCTTGCGCTTTCGACGCCCCGGGTTATCCTCCCCGTGGTACTCCTGCCCCAGCGCAGTGACGGGCAAGTCCGGAGGCACGACCTGATGGCCACCCGACCCGAGGGAATCCCCGCCGACGACACCTCGCGCGAGGCGTTGCGCAGGCGGTTCGCGGCGCTGCGCCGCCTCTCGCCGCGCGAGCGCCTGGCGCTGATGGACGACCTCACCGGCCTCGCGCGCGCGATGACCCGGGAGGGCCTGCGCCGTCGTCACCCGGAGGCCACGCCGGCCGAGATCGAGGAGATGTTCGCCGACCAGGTGCTGGGCCGGGAGACGGCGGCGCGGGTGCGCGAGCACCGGCGCGGGCGCCGGAACGGACCGGCGCGATGACCCTGCCGACCGGACTCCTGCTGCACGTGGTCGCCATCCTCGAGCAGTTGGGCATCCCCTACCACGTCGGCGGCTCCCTCGCGAGCTCGGCGCACGGGATGTACCGGGCCTCGGCCGACGTGGACCTCGTCATCGACCCGACGGCCGGACAACTCGACGCGCTCGCTGGAGCGCTGGAGCCCGAGTTCTACGTGAGCCGCACCGCGGTCGCCGAGGCGCTGGCGCGGCACGGGACGTTCAACGCCATCCACGAGCCGACGTCGTTCAAGGTGGACTTCTTCCTGAAGGGGCCAGGCGCCTTCGACGCCGAGGAGCTGCGGCGGTCGGTGCGCCAATCGGTGGGCGGCGAGCCGGCGCGGACGATCCTGATCAAGAGCGCGGAGGACACCGTGCTCCGCAAGCTGGACTGGTTCCGGCGGGGTGGCGAGGCATCCGAGCGGCAATGGAATGACGTCGTATCGGTGCTCGCGGCCATGCGCGGCCAACTCGAGGACGCCCACCTGGACCGCTGGGCGCCCGAGTTGGGGGTGGCCGACCTGCTGGCCCGCGCCCGACGCGAGGCCGACGCGCTCTGAGGCCGGCGCCGCCGCTCAGCGCCCCGCGCCCGAGTGGCTCCCGTCGCAGAACGGCTTGTTCCCCGACCGCCCGCAGCGGCACAGCCACGCCTCGCCGAGCCGGCGCGGTTCCTGCTCCTCCGGGTCCGCCGGCGACAGCGTGAAGGGCCCGTCGAGGACCAGCGAGCCGCCCTCCATCAGCGTCACGCGCAGGGGGACGCCGGTCGTCTCGGAGACGGGCGGCGCTTCGTGCTCGCCGAGGCGGCCCCCGTCGTCGAAGCCGACCTCCCAGTGGCCGCCGTCGCAGACCGGCGGGTGCTTCGTGCCGCCGCAGCGGCACAGCGCGACCCGCGTGTCGGTCAGCACCGGCGTGCCGTCCACCTCGAGGACGCGGATGTCGCCGCGCAGGCGCAGCGGCCCGTCGCGCTCCGGGGTGACGGTGTTCACCGGCGGCACCGGCTCGGGCGCGCCGCCGTCGTGGCGCTCGTAGTGCAGCGCGCCGGTCGGGCAGCGGCACACGACCTCGGCCACCTCGTCCGGCCCGGCCAGCGCCGGCTCGATCCAGGGACGGCGGCCGGGGTCGAACACGCGCGACAGACCGCGGATGCAGTCGGCGGCGTGGATGCAGCGGACCCTGCTCCAGCGCACCGTGATGCGGTCGGTCGCGTACTCGTAGAGCTTGTCGTCCATGTCACCTCACCCGTACGGCCGGCCTCGTGACCGCGAACCCGGGTCCACGCACCCGCAGGAAGTAGAGCCCGGCGCGGGCGGCGCCACCGCGCTCCAAGGTACCATCCCACGCCAGGCTGTGCCGTCCGGGGCCCAGCGCGGTCACCGCCGAGGTCCAGGCGCGCCGGCCGGCGACGTCCGTCACCTCCAGCCGGACCGTGGCCGTCGCCGCGAGGTCGAACGCGATCGAGACCTGTTCGGTGAACGGGTTGGGCCAGGCGACGGCGGTCTCGGTGCCCGGGCCGGTGGCCGGCGGGACGCCCGTGACGCCGTCCGCGGCGAGCGCGGCGAGGTTGGACCGTGGCCAGCCACCGACGCTCGCGAAGTAACCACCCGCGTACACCACCGCGCCGCTCACCGCCAGAGCCCATACGCTGGAGCCGGTGACGCCCGCCGCGTTCGGATCCCAGTCGGTGGCCAGGGCCGTGCCGGCATCGAGCGCGGCGATGTTGTTGCGCACCTGCCCGCCCATGCTGGTGAACTGACCGCCCACGTACACGGTGGAGCCGCTCACCGCGGCCGCATTGACCCGGTTGTTGGCATGCGGGTTCCAGGCGGTGGCCAGCCCCGTGCCGGCATCCAGCGCGGCGAGGCAGAGGCGCGACTGCCCGCCGATGGTCGAGAACATCCCGCCCGCGTACACCGTCGAGCCGCTCACCGCCAGCGCATGGACGCTGCTGCTGGCGTTCGGATCCCAGCCGGTGGCCGACGCCGTGGCGACATCCAGCGCCGCGATGTACGAGCGCGTCTGCCCGCCGATGGTGGTGAACGCGCCGCCGGCGTACATCGTCGGGCCGTCCAGCGCCAGGGCGTAGACGTGGAGGTTGGCCTGGGGATCCCAGACGGTCGCGGCGCCCGTCGTGGCATCGAGGGCCGCGATGTGCTCGCGTGGCTGCCCGCCGATGGTGTCGAACTCCCCGCCCGCGTACACGGTGGTGCCGTCCACCGCCAGGGCGTTGACCTTGGAGTTGGCGTTCGGGTCCCAGGCGGTGGCCGCCCCGGTCGCGGCATCCAGCGCGGCGATGCGGTTGCGCGATTGCCCGCCGATGCTGGTGAAGCTGCCGCCCGCGTACACCACCGAGCCATCCGCCGACAGGGTCTTGACGGTGGAGTTGGCGCCCGGGTCCCAGGCCGTGGCCGCCCCGGTCTCGGCATCCAGCGCGGCGATGCGACTGCGCGCCAGTCC
This sequence comes from uncultured bacterium, assembly GCA_964608905.1. Taxonomy (GTDB): domain Bacteria; phylum Eisenbacteria; class RBG-16-71-46; order RBG-16-71-46; family RBG-16-71-46; genus JANXPZ01. Next base: position 3,663 of record CAZSQE010000018.1, read on the forward strand.
GCCCACGCTCGAGAAACTCCCGCCGACGTACAGGGTCGAGCCGCCCGACGCCATCGCGAAGACCGCGTTGCTGGCGTTCGGATCCCAGGTGCTCGCCGCCCCCGTGCCGGCGTCGAGCGCCGCCAGGTAGTTGCGGGCCTGCCCGCCGACGCCGGTGAAGCCGCCGCCCGCGTAGACGGTCGAGCCGCTGACCACCAGGGCGTAGACGTAGCCGTTGGCGTCCGGGTCCCAGGTGGTGGCCTGTCCCGTGGCGGCGCTGAGCGCCGCGATGCGATTGCGCAACCTGCCGCCGATCCCGGCGAAGTTCCCGCCCGCGTAGACGAGCGAGCCATCCACCAGGAGGGTGTAGACGGTGGCGTTGGCGTTCGGATTCCAGGCGGTGGCCAGACCGGTCGTGGCGTCGAGCGCGGCGATGCAGTTGCGCGACTGTCCGCCGATGGTGGTGAAGCTGCC
>CAZSQE010000018.1:4215-15061 GCA_964608905.1 uncultured bacterium
CCGCCGATGGTGGTGAAGCTGCCGCCCGCGTACACCACCGAGCCGCTCACCGCCAGCGTGGCGACGTTGGCACTGGCGCCCGGGTCCCAGGCGGTGGCCAGCCCGGTGCCGCCGTCCAACGCGGCGATGCGGTTGCGCGCCTGCCCGCCGGCGAGGGTGAAGGTGCCGCCCACGTAGACGGTCGAGCCGCTCACCGCCAGGCTGCTGACGGTGTTGTTGGCGCCCGGATCCCAACTCGTCAGGGTGAGGTCGGAGGCGATGCGGGCGAGGCGCAGGCGCGGCACGCCGTCCACGGCGGTGAACTCGCCCGCGATGTACCAGCCACCGGAGCCGTCCGGCGCCACGGCGTTCACCCTTCCCGCGACCCTGGGGAACGACGCGGCCGCGGCGCCGGTCCCGGCATCGAGCGGCACCGCGTTGCCGGTCGCGGGGCCGACGTAGCCGAAGTCCCCTCCGATGTAGATCGTCCCCCCGCTCCGCGCGACGGCGTTCACGGTCCCGTTCGTGACCCACAGGTCCTGAGCGAGGCTCTGCGCGCGCGCGAGGCCGGCGAGTGCCGGTGTCAGGACGGCGAACACCAGGAGGACCCGGTGGACGAGACGTGGGACGATGGCGGGGCGGGACCGGGCCGCGGCCGGGCCGGTGGACGCGACGGCGCTGGGACCACGTGAGATGGGGCGTCCCATGATGGCTGCCTCCCGGGGGAACGGATGCGGACGAGGGCTCGCGGGTGACCTGGAAGAAGCCTACGCCCACCCCGGGGCGCCCACACGCGAAATCGGCGGTGCAAGGGGCGTCGCGGCTCTTGCGCCGGCGCCCGATTCGTCGGAACCTGCAGGCCATGGAATCGTCGGCACTCCGGCCCGCCCGCTGCGACGTCGCCGTCGTCGGCGGCGGCATCGTCGGCCTGGCTACCGCCATGGCGCTGGCGGAGGGCTCGGCGGCCGCGGTCGCGGTGCTCGAGGCCGAGGACCGCCTCGCCGCGCACCAGACCGGCAACAACAGCGGCGTCATCCACTCGGGCCTCTACTACCGGCCCGGCTCGCTCAAGGCCGCCAACTGCGTGGCCGGCCGCGAGGCGCTCTACCGCTTCTGCGCCGAGCACGGCATCGCGCACGAGCGCTGCGGCAAGGTCGTGGTCGCCACCCACGCGCGCGAGCTGCCGCGGCTCGACGAGCTGGAGCGCCGCGGGCAGGCCAACGGGCTGCAGGGCGTGCGTCGCCTCGGCCCGGAGGAGATCCGCGAGCGCGAGCCGCACGTGCGCGGCGTGGCCGGGCTGCACGTGCCCGAGACGGGCATCGTGGACTACACCGCGGTGACCGAGGCCTACGCCGCCCGCGTGCGCGCCGCCGGCGGCCGCGTCGAGACCGGCGCCCGCGTGCTCGCCTGCCGGCGCGACGGGGCGGCCGGCGGCGCCGCGCCCGACCTCGTGCTCGAGACGCCGCGCGGCGCGCTGCGCTGCCGCGCGCTGGTCAACTGCGCCGGGCTGCACTGCGACGAGGTCGCGCGTCTCTGCGGCGTGGACCCGCGCGTGCGCATCGTGCCCTTCCGCGGCGAGTACTACGAGGTCGTGCCGGAGCGGCGGCACCTCGTGCGCCACCTCGTCTACCCGGTGCCCGACCCGGCGTTCCCCTTCCTCGGCGTGCACTTCACCCGCATGGTGCGCGGCGGGCTCGAGGCGGGCCCCAACGCGGTGCTGGCGCTCAAGCGCGAGGGCTACGCGCGCACGAGCTTCTCCGTGCGCGACACGCTCGGGCTGCTCGGCTACGGCGGGTTCTGGCGCATGGGGCTCAGACACTGGCACATGGGCCTGCACGAGTCGTGGCGCTCGACCAGCACCGGGGCGTTCGTCGCCGCGCTGCAGCGCCTGGTGCCCGGGATCACGCGCGCCGACGTGCGGCGCGGCGGGGCCGGCGTGCGCGCGCAGGCGCTCGAGCCGGACGGCAGGCTCTCGGACGACTTCCTCGTCGTCGAGGCCGAGCGCATGATCCACGTCCTGAACGCGCCGTCCCCCGCGGCCACCGCATCCATCACCATCGGGCACTCGATCGCCGAGCGGGCGATCGCGCGCTTCGGGCTGGCCCGGCGCGCCTGAGGCGGCGCCGGGGCCGCCGAGCGGAGGGGCCCATGAAGATCCTGCTCACCGGAGCCACGGGGTTCATCGGCGGCCACGTCGTGCCGCGCCTGCTGCGGGACGGCCACGAGCTGCGGGCGCTGGTCCGGAGCCCGGACAAGGCGCGCCATCTCGAGGCGCGGGGCGTGACGGTCGTCCCCGGCGACGTCACCGACCGCGCCTCGGTCGAGCGGGCGATGCCGGGCAGCGGGGGCCTCGTCCACCTGGCGAACGTCTACTCGTTCTGGGAGCGCGACCGGGGCGTCTACGCGCGGGTGAACGTCGGGGGCACGCGCCACGTCATGGAGGCGGCGCTGGCGGCCGGTGTCCCGCGCGTCGTGCACGTCAGCAGCTGCGTCGTCTTCGGGCACCCCCCCGTCGAGCCGTTCACCGAGGCCGGCAAACCGGGACCGGAGCGCTTCAGCGAGTACGCCCGGACGAAGCACGCCGGCGACCTCGTCGCCCGGGAGCTGCACGAGCAACGCGGCCTGCCGCTCGTGACCCTCATGCCCGGCGCCGTGGTCGGCCCGGGCGACACGAGGGCCACCGGGGACTACGTGCGCGCCCTGGTCGAGCGCCGCATGCCCGCGCGGGTGATGGAGGACTCGGTCCTCACCTTCGTGCACGTGCGCGACGTGGCCGAGGTCATCGCCCGCGTCGTGGCGCGCGACGACCTTGCGGGCGAGAGCTTCCTCGTCGGCAGCGAGCGCCTGACGTTCGGCCAGGTGAACCGCCTGGTGGCGGAGATCGCCGGCGTGCCGCTGCCCGCGCTGGCCATGCCCGACGGGTTGGCCACGGCGGGCGCGGCCATGCTCACGGCGCTCTCCGGCCTGACCGGGCAGCCGCCGCCGTGGGGCATGTCCACCGACCAGATCCGCACGATGAAGCACGGGTTCGCATTCGACGGCACGAAGGCGCAGCGCGAGCTGGGCCTCGCGTACACGCCCGTCCGCACGGCGATCGAGGAGATGGTCGCGGACATCCGCACGACCTGAGAGTCCGGCTCACCACTCACGCCTCCTACACGATCCGGCGGTAGAACCAGTGCGGCAGGGCGCGCATCACCAGCGCGACGAGCCACCAGCGCCGCGTGATGACCGCACGCTTGGCGCGGCGGCGGATGGCGTCGCAGATCCGGTCGGCCGCCTTCTCCGGCGTGGCGATCCAGAACATCCGGTCCTGGCCGCGCACCAGGTCGGTGTCCACGAAGCCCGGCTGGATGTCGGTGACGGCGATGGGCAGGCCGGACTTCATCGCGCGGTACCAGAGGCACTCGAGGTAGTGGGAGACGAACGCCTTCGACGCCGCGTAGGCCGGGGCGTAGCGGTTGCCGCGCCGTGCGCTCACCGACGAGATGCCGACGAGGTGCCCGCGGCCGCGCCCGAGGAAGTGCCGCATCGCCGCGCCGGCCAGGGCGGCGAAGCCGAGCACGTTGACGCGCAGGGCGGGCTCCTCCCGCTCCCAGGCGAGGTCGGGGTTGCGCGCGCCGGTGCCGGCGTTCAGCACGACGAGGTCCGCGCCGCCCATGCGCGCGATGAGCGCCTCGAGCCGCACCGTGGCCGCGGGCACGTCAGCGACGTCCATCTCCTGCACCTGCGTCGCGCCGCCGATCTCCTCCCGCAGCGACTCGAGCAGGGCGACGCGCCGGCCGGTCAGGCCGAGCGTCCAGCCATCGCGCGCCAGCCGCAGGGCCAGCGCCCGGCCGATGCCGGAGCTGGCCCCGACGACGATGGCGTTGCGCGCCACCGGCTCAGCGCCCACGCCGGCCTCCGCCGAAACGGACCACGTCCCGGCCCCGCATCAGAGCCGGCCGAAGAGCCCGGCAAGGGCCCGGTGGAACCGGTGGATGCCCCTCACGGGCGGCGCGTACATCAGCACGCACTTCCGAGCGACCAGGCTCAGGCCCAGCTCGCGGGCCAGGGCGAGGGCTTCGGGCGACTCGGCCCCCTGCTGCAGCCAGACGTTCCTGAGGCCCGCCGCCGCCGACTCCCGCAGCACGGCCGGGACCACGCCGGGACGCACGGCCACCAGCACCCCGTCCACCTCGTCCCTCACCGCCGAGAGGCTCGGCCGGCACGGCGCGCCCGCGATCTCCTTCGCTTCCGGGTGCACGAGGACGACATGGTAGCCGCGGGCGGCGAGCTCGGCACCCGCCACATTGCCGAACTTGCGACCGTGGCGCGAGGCGCCGACCACCGCGATGCGACGCCCGGCGACGAAGTCCAGGATGGCCTGGTCCATGGACGAACCTCCTCTCGTGCGAACGAGCTGGCGACGCCGGGCCCCGCAACGCGCCGGAAGGGGTGCCGCGCGGCGCCGGGCCGGACCGCGTGCAGCCTATCACCCGGACGAGAGGAACGCGGCAGCCTCCGGCCCGCGTGCGCACCCGGCCGCGCACGCGGGCCCACCTTGACGCCGCGCTGACAACGCGCGGGCCGCGTTCTCGCACGCTGGGAGCGGCGATGGTAGGCTCCCGCCGCTTCCCCACCGGACCCGGTCCGGCGCCGAGCCCACACTCCCGCGCGGCGCGGACCCGGCCCACGCGACCAAGGAGGAATCCCCGCGATGAAGCGCCTGTTGGTGTCGCTCGCCCTCGTGGCGACGTTCGTGAGCATGACCGGTTGTGGCCAGAAGCAGCAGGCGGAGCCGGCCGCCGAGGCGCCGGCCGAGAGCACGGCGGCCGTCGCCACCCCGCCGGCCGACATGCCGCCCGCGATCGACGACGCCGCGGTCCAGCAGATCGACCAGTTCATCGTCGGGTCGAGCATCAACAAGAGCGTGGCTGGCTGGAAGACCATGCTGCCCAAGCCGCCGCAGGCGACGTTCGACAAGGCGCACAGCTACTTCGCCCGCATGGTCACGAACAAGGGCACGATCCTGATCAGGTTCATGCCCGGCACGGCGCCGATGCACGTCGGCAACTTCATCTACCTCGCCCGGCTGGGCTTCTACGACGACATGGCGTTCCACCGCGTCATCCCCGGCTTCATGGCGCAGGCGGGCTGCCCGGTCGGCAACGGCACCGGCAACCCGGGCTACTCGTTCGACGGCGAGTTCGGCGACGCGGTGAAGCACGACAAGGCCGGCCGGCTCTCGATGGCCAACGCCGGCCCCGGCACCGACGGCAGCCAGTTCTTCCTGACCTTCGTGGCGACCCCCCACCTCGACGGCGCGCACACCATCTTCGGCCAGGTGATCGAGGGCATGGACGTGGTCCAGAAGATCGAGGCGGGCGGCACGCGGTCCGGCGGGCCGAAGGAGCCGCTCAGGATGGAGAAGGTCACGATCGAGGTGAAGTGACGCCGGCGCGGCGCGCGACCCACGCCGCCCGACCCGAACCAGGAGGAGACCCAGAGATGAAGCGCCTGTTGCTGTCCGCCGCCGCGCTGGCGGTGTGCGCGGGCCTGGCGATCGCCGCCGAGGCCCCCAAGACCACCCCGGCCAGGGCAGCCGACAAGCCGGCCGCCGCGAAGGCGGCCGACAACCCCGCCGCCACTCCCGCGGCCCCGGCCAGGATCCAGGACCAGGCCGTGCAGCAGATCGACAAGTTCATCGCCGGCGCGAAGATCAACCGGAAGGTGGCCGGCTGGAAGTCGATGCTGCCCAAGCCGCCGCAGGCGACCTTCGACAAGGCGCACACCTACTTCGCCCGCATGCAGACCAACAAGGGCCCGGTCCTCATCCGGTTCATGCCCGACGTGGCGCCCATGCACGTCACCAACTTCATCTACCTGGCGCGGCTCGGCTTCTACGACGACATGTCGTTCCACCGCGTCATCACCAACTTCATGGCGCAGGGCGGCTGCCCGGTCGGCAACGGCACCGGCGGCCCCGGCTACCAGTTCGCCGGCGAGTTCAGCGACGTGGTGAAGCACGACAAGGGCGGCCTGCTCTCGATGGCCAACGCCGGGCCCAACACCGACGGCAGCCAGTTCTTCCTCACCTTCGTGCCCACGCCCTGGCTGAACGGCAAGCACACCATCTTCGGCGAGGTGGTCGAGGGCTTGGACACCCTCAAGAAGCTCGAGGAGGCCGGCACGCGGAGCGGCGGCACCAAGGAGCCGCTCAAGATGGTGAACGTCACCATCGAGGTGAAGTGAGCCGACCCCGACGGTGAGGCGCGCCGGCCGCCCGCACGGTGGCCGGCGCGCCCGTTCGCAGGCCCACCCGACGACGAGGAGAACCCGATGCAGCAGATCGACGATTTCATCGCCGGCGCGAGGATCGACACGGGCGCGCCCGGCTGGAAGACCTCGCTGCCCAAGCCCCCGGCGGCGACCTTCGACCCGGCGCGCACGTACGCGGCGCGCATGGTCACCAACAAGGGCGCCCTCTTGATCCGGTTCCTGCCCGAGGTGGCGCCCATGCACGTGGGCAACTTCATCTACCTGTCGAAGCTGGGTTTCTACGACGGCGTGTCGTTCCACCGCGTCATCACCGGCTTCATGGCGCAGGGCGGCTGCCCGCTCGGCACCGGCACGGGCGGCCCCGGCTACAAGTTCGACGGCGAGTTCAAGCCGAACGTGAAGCACGACCGGCCCGGCCTGCTCTCGATGGCCAACGCCGGCAAGGGCACGGACGGCAGCCAGTTCTTCCTCACCTTCGTCGAGACGCCGTGGCTGGACGGGCGGCACACCATCTTCGGCGAGGTGGTCGAGGGCCAGGACGTGCTCAAGCTGCTCGAGGCCGCCGGCTCCCGCGAGGGCCGCACCAGCGAGCCGCTGCGGATGGAGAAGGTCACCGTCGAGGTGGGCTGAGCCGGATCCGGCCGGACCGACGGACCGCGGGCGGGCGCCGGAGAGGCGGCCGCCCGCTCCGTTCGCGCCCGGCGGCCCGCGCTGCGCTCCGCTCCCGCCGGGCGTACACTGCGGCACGGTGAACCCCGGCCCCGACCCTGCCGTCCGCACGGACGCCGAGCACGAGGCGCGCTGGTGGGAGCGCGCCCCCGACGGCCGTGCCCACTGCTTCCTCTGTCCGCGCCACTGCCGCCTGCGCGACGGGCAGGCCGGCTTCTGCGGCATCCGCGCGAATCACGGTGGCCGCCTCGTCGCGCTCACCTACGGCCGCCCCGCCACCGCGCACGTGGACCCCATCGAGAAGAAGCCGCTCTTCCACTTCCTGCCCGGCAGCGGCGTGTTCTCGCTCGGCACCACGGGGTGCGACCTGCGCTGCGTCTTCTGCCAGAACTGGGAGCTGTCGCGCGCCCCGGCCGGCCCGCTCGATGCGCCGTTCGTGCCGCCCGAGGCGGTGGTCGAGCGCGCCGTCGAGTCGGGCTGCCCGTCCATCGCCTTCACCTACAACGAGCCCACCATCTGGGGCGAGTACGTGTGCGACGTCGCGGCCGCGGCCCGGCGGCACGGCATCGCCACCGTGCTGGTGACGAACGGCTACGTCGCGCCCGAGGCCTTCGCCGACCTGTACGCGGACGTGGCCGCCGCCAACGTGGACCTCAAGGCGATGAGCGACGAGTTCTACCGCGAGCGCACGCGGTCGCGGCTCGAGCCGGTGCTCGAGACGCTGCGCCGCATCCGGCGCGAGACGGACGCGTGGCTCGAGATCACCAACCTCGTCGTCCCCACGCTCAACGACTCGGCGGACGACCTGAAGCGGCTCGCCGACTGGGTCGTGGCCGAACTGGGGCCCGACGTGCCGGTGCACTTCACCGCGTTCCACCCCGACTGCGACCTGCGCGACCTGCCGCGCACGAAGGCCGCCACGCTGGCCGGGGCCCGCGGCATCGCCCGCGCGGCGGGGCTGCGCTTCGTCTACGAGGGCAACGTGCCCGGGGCGGGCAGCCACACCGACTGCCCCGGCTGCGGCGCGCCGCTGGTGCGCCGCTCGTGGCACGAGTTGATCGAAGACCTGATCGTCGAGGGCCGCTGCCCCCGCTGCCGGGAACCGATCCCCGGCCGCTGGGAGAGCGCGTGGCCCGGGGAGGTCCGATGAGGGCACGCCTGTTCGTCACCGCCGCCGTGCTGGTCGTCGCCGCCGCCGTCCTGATCATCGCCCTCACGCCGCGGCCGACGGCCAGGGCGCCGCTCGAGGCCGCGAAGGAGGCCACCGTGTCGCTCCAGCTCACGTCGCCCGCGTTCGCCGCGCAGGGCGAGATCCCGAAGCACTACACCTGCGAGGGCGAGGACGTCTCGCCGCCGCTGGCCTGGTCCGGCGCGCCCGCCGGCACGAGGAGCTTCGCCCTCGTCGTGGACGACCCCGACGCGCCGATGGGCACCTGGGTCCACTGGGTGCTCTACGACCTGCCCGACACGACCACCGCGCTGCCCGGGGCCGTCACGGCGCAGACGCTGCCGCCGGGCGCGCGCGAGGGGACGAACAGCTGGAATCGGACCGGCTACGGCGGCCCCTGCCCGCCCTCGGGCCGGCACCGCTACTTCCACAAACTCCACGCACTCGATATCGTGCTGCCCGACCTGGACCGCCCGACCAGGGCCGCGCTGGAGAAGGCCATGGCCGGGCACGTGCTCGCCCAGGCCGAACTCGTCGGTACCTACCAGCGCTCGCGCTGAGACCATCGGAGGCCACGCATGAAGCCCGCCCTCGTCACCCGTCTCGCCGCCGTCGTCCTGCTCGCCGCCTTCGTGGGGACGGCCTGCGCCCAGGAAACGAAGCTCGTCTCGCTGCCCGCGCCCGACACGCTCGGCAAGGCCACGCTGGCGAACTCCATCTCCGAGCGCCGCTCGATCCGCGAGTACGGCCCCGGCGCGCTCACGCTCGCCGAGGTGTCGCAGCTCCTGTGGTGCGCGCAGGGCATCACCGGCGCCGACGAGCGCAAGCGGGCCGTGCCCTCGGCGCGCGCCGTGCACCCGCTGCAGGTGCGGCTCGAGGCGCGCCGCGTGGACGGCCTCGCCCCCGGGCTGTACGCGTACCGGCACAAGGAGCACGCGCTGGAGCTGCTCGCCGCCGGCGACCACAAGCCCGCGGTGATGGGCGCCGCCGGGCAGCCCTGCATCGACGCCGCGGCCGCGGTCGTCTGCGTGGCCGGGGACAGCACGCTCGCGGCGGGCAGGTTCGGCCGCAACGCCGCGCGCTGGCTGGGCATGGAGGCGGGCTTCGTCGTGCAGAACGTCTACCTCACCTGCACCTCGCTCGGCCTCGGCACGGTCATGGTCGGCGGCTACGACGAGCCCAAGGCCAACGAGGCGTTCCGGCTCGAGCCGAACTGGAAGACGCTCGGCCTGCTGCCCATCGGCCGGCGGAAGTAGCGCCGCCCCGGCAGCGATGAGCACACCCCTCGACGAGCTGAAGACCCGCCTGCGGGAGGCGAACGACCTCGGCTCGGCGGCCGCCGTGCTGCACTGGGACCAGGCGACCTACATGCCGCCCGGCGGGGCCGGGGCGCGGGGGCGGCAACTCGCCCTGCTCGGCCGGCTGGCGCACGAGCGGTTCACCGACCCGGCGATCGGTCGGCTGCTCGACCGGCTCGAGGCCGACGCGGGCCTCGAGCCCGGCTCCGACGACGCGGCGCTGGTGCGGGTGACGCGGCGCGAGTACGAGCGGGCGCTGCGCGTGCCGCCGGCGTTCGTCGCCGAGTCGAGCGAGCACGCCGCGCTCTCCTACCAGGCCTGGACCGAGGCCCGCCCGGCCAACGACTTCGCCCGCATGCGCCCGCTGCTCGAGCGCACCGTCGAGCTGTCGCGGCGCTACTCGGACTTCTTCCCCGGGTACGCCTCGGTCGCCGACCCGCACGTCGACGCCTCCGACCTGGGCATGACCGCCGCCTCCGTGCGCGCGCTCTTCGACGGGCTGCGCGAGCGGCTCGTGCCGCTGGTGCGCGCCATCACCGAGCGGCCACCGGCCGACGACGCGTGCCTGAAGCAGCGCGCGGGCGAGGCCGAGCAGCTCGCCTTCGGTCTGAAGGTCATCGAGCGCTTCGGTTACGACTTCACCCGCGGGCGGCAGGACCTGACGCCGCACCCGTTCATGACCAAGCTCTCGCTCGGCGACGTGCGCATCACCACGCGGGTGCGCGAGGACGACCTGACCGACGCGCTGTTCAGCACCCTGCACGAGTGCGGGCACGCGCTCTACGAGCAGGGCATCGCGCGCGAGTTCGAGGGCCTGCCGCTGGGCGAGGGCGCCAGCGCCGGCGTGCACGAGAGCCAGTCGCGCCTGTGGGAGAACCTGGTCGGGCGCAGCCGCCCGTTCTGGGAGCACTTCTACCCGCTACTGGTCGAGGCCTTCCCCGCGCAGCTGGAGGCCGTGCCGCTCGAGAGGTTCCACCGGGCCATCAACAAGGTGTCGCGCTCGCTCGTCCGCACCGACGCCGACGAGGTCACCTACAACCTGCACGTCATGCTGCGCTTCGACCTCGAGCTGGACCTGCTCGAGGGCCGCCTCGCGGTCAAGGACCTGCCCGAGGCCTGGCGCGCGCGCATGCAGGCCGACCTCGGCGTGGCGCCGGGCGACGACCGCGACGGGGCGCTGCAGGACGTGCACTGGTACGCCGGCCACGTCGGCGGGGAGTTCCAGGGCTACACGCTGGGGAACATCCTGAGCGCGCAGTTCTTCGCGGCCGCGGTGCGGGCGCACCCCGGGATCACGGCCGAGATGGGGCGCGGGGACTTCGGCACGCTGCTCGGCTGGCTGCGCGAGCACGTGTACCGGCACGGGGCCAAGTACACGCCCGCCGAGCTGGTCACGCTTACCACCGGCGGCCCGATGAGCGTCGAGCCGTACCTGGCCTACCTCGAGGGCAAGTACGGGCCGCCGGTGGTA
>CAZSQE010000019.1:0-4061 GCA_964608905.1 uncultured bacterium
GCCCCCACGGGCACGGTGAAGCGGAAGCCCAGGCGGGAAGGCTGTTAGTCCGTACGAGTTGCGCCCTGCCGCCGCCGCGTCGGGGCGCACGTCGGACCGTCCAGGCGGGGTTCCAGCCTGAAACGGTAGAATCCCGGCGCCCTTTCGGGCATCGGGACGGTAACCGCATTCCCACCTGCCCCACTTACCCGAGGGACCGATCCATGCGCAGACTGCTGAACGTCACGATCCTCGCCGCGGCCGCCGCCATCCTGCCGCTGACCGCCCACGCCACCAACGGCTACTTCCTGTCCGGCGTTGGCACGGGCCACAAGGCGATGGCGGGCGCCGGCGTGGCGCTGCCGCTCGGCTCCCTCTCCGCGGCCACGAACCCGGCCGCCCTGGCCTTCGTGGGCGATCGGCTGGACCTCTCCATCGCGCTCTTCAACCCGAATCGCGACTACGAGGTGAGCGGCGCCCCCTCGGGCTTCGAGGGCACCTTCCCCCTCGTGCCCGGCAAGGTGGAGAGCGACAGCCGCTACTTCCCCGTCCCGGCGGCCGGCTACAGCCGCGCCCTCGGCGGGCAGCAGGCCATGGGCCTCATGCTCTACGGCAACGGCGGCATGAACACGACCTACCCCGAGCCCACCTTCTACGGCACCGACGCCGGCGTGAACCTCACGCAGATGTTCCTCGGCGCCACCTACGCCCGGAAGCTGGACGAGAAGAACGCCTTCGGCGTCACCCCGGTCCTGGCCTACCAGGTCTTCAAGGCGACCGGGCTGCAGTCGTTCGCGGGCTTCTCGAGCGACCCGGCGAGCCTCACCGACGAGGGCAACGCCAGCTCCTTCGGCGCCGGCGTGCGCGTCGGCTACCTCGGTCGCTGGCTGCCGCAGCTGGCCTTCGGCGCCTCGTACCAGTCCCGCACCTGGATGACGCCGTTCGACAAGTACAAGGGCCTCTACGCCGAGGAGGGCGGCTTCGACATCCCCTCCAGCTGGGTCGTGGGCGTTGCGGTCACGCCGAACCCGATGCTGGACTTCGCCGTGGACGTGCAGCAGGTGCGCTACTCCGAGATCAAGTCAATCGCCAATCCCATGCCGCCGAGCCTCAAGCTGGAATCGCTCGGCACTGACGACGGGCCCGGCTTCGGCTGGCAGGACATGACCGTGGTGAAGGGCGGCATGCAGGTGCGCGGCGCCAACGGCTGGACCTGGCGGGCCGGCTACTCGTACGGCGAGCAGCCCATCCCCGAGTCGGAGGTGCTGTTCAACATCCTCGCCCCCGGGGTCGTCCAGCAGCACGCCACCGTCGGCTTCAGCAAGAAGACGCCGTGCGGCCGGGTGCTCCACTTCGCCCTGACCCGCGCGTTCTCGCACGAGGTCACCGGGACGAACCCGCTCGAGGCCCCCGGCCAGCAGGACATCACCCTGCGCATGGACCAGTGGGACGTGGAGCTCGGCATGACCTTCGGCGGCGCGAAGTAGGCGCCGGCCGGACCCGGCGGACGGCAGGGCCCCGGAGGCACCCGCGCGCGGCGCGGGTCCGCCGGGGCCCTGCGTGCGTCCGCGCCCGCGGCCGGGCCGGGATGAACGGCCCGGCTCAGTCCGCCGGCGCCTGCCCCTCGAGCGTGCGCAGGACCGCCTCGTAGCGCGGGTGCGAGCGGATGGACTCGAGGTTGCTGTCGTGCCGGACCCAGGCCGGGCGATTCATCCCCGCCCGCACCGAGCGCTCGAGGAAGTCGAGCGCCTCCTCGGTCCGCGTCGCGATGGCGTAGATGCAGGCCAGGTTGTAGAGCAGCATGGCGTCGTCCGGGTCGAGCACGAACGCCCGCTGTGCCCACTCCAGCCCGCGCTCGCGCTCGCCCAGCGCCACCAGCGCATTGGCCCCCATGTACAGGGCGCGCACGTCGTCGGGGTGCAGGGCCAGGCGCACCTCGGCGGCCTTGAGCCCGCGCCGGCGCGACGACTCCGCCTTCTCGCCGTGCTTGAGGTCCTCGTAGAGCTGGCCCAGCAACAGCGGCGCCTGGTAGTCCTCCGGGCGCAGGGCCGAGGCCTCCTCGTACAGCCGGATGGCCTTGTCCACGTCGCCCTGCATGAAGGAGGTGCGGGCGTAGAAGTAGTGGGCCTCGAACAGCCGCGGGTCCAGCGCCAGCGCCTTCTCGAACTCCCGCTCCGCCGCGGCGTGATCCTGGGTGAGCGAGAGCGCCTGCCCCAGCGCGACGTGCGTCGGCGCCAGCTCGGGGCCCAGCTCGACCGCCCGGCGCGCCGCCTCGAGCGCCGCGGCGCGCATCTCTTCGCGGCCGAGCACGTGCATGAACAGGAACGTGCAGCAGTCGGCCAGCCCGGCGTGCGCCAGCGCGTAGTCCGGGTCCAGCTCGATGGCCCGGGCGAACATCTGCCGCGCGAACTCGATGCCGCGGCGGTTGTACTGGTAGAAATACATCCGCCCCTTCAGGTAGAACTCGTAGGCTTCCACGTCGCCGGTCGAGGGCCGCGCCAGGCCCGCCCGCCGCGAGCTGCTGGGCGTGAGCTGGAAGGCCTGGACGACGTTCTTCGCGATCTCCTCCTGGACGGCGAAGATGTCCTTCATCTCGCGGTCGTAGCGCCCCGACCACAGGCAGAAGCCGGCCTCCACGTCGGTCAGCTCGATGCTGATGCGCAGCCGCCCGGCCGCCTTGCGCACGCTGCCCTCGAGCAGGTGACGCACGCCGAGGCGGCGGCCGATCTCGCGGCTGTCGAGCGGCGCCCCCTTGAACTGGAACGAGGAGATGCGCGAGGCCACCTGCAGGGTGCGCAGCTGCGCCAGCGCGGTGATGATCTCCTCGGCCACGCCCTCGCAGAAGTAGTCCTGGTCCCGCTCCTGGCTCATGTCGGCGAAGGGCAGGACGGCGATCGAGGGCATCGGCTCGCCGGCGGACGCCTGCACGTCGTGGCGCGCGCCGGTGAGCAGGTCGCGGACGTCCGCGGCGGTCTGCAGGCGCAGCTCCCGGTCCTTCTCGGTGCAGCGCACCACCACCTCGTCGAGGCGCCGCGACAGCTCGGGACGCAGCCGGGAGGGCGGCACGAGCGCGTCCATCAGGATGGCCGCCGTCAGCGTCTGGATGGTCTGGCCCTCGAACGGCCGCCGGCCGGTCAGCATCTCGTGGAGGATGACCCCGAAGGCGAAGATGTCGGCGCGGGCGTCCACGTCCCAGCCCCGCACCTGCTCGGGCGCCATGTAGTGCAGCGTGCCCACGACCCCGTCGGCAAGGGCGCCGACGGCGGTCGCCGCGGCCGTCCCCTCGCCCACCGGCTCGCCCCGCCGGACCAGCGCCAGGCCGAAGTCGAGCAGCTTGACCTGCCCCTCCAGCGTGACGGCCACGTTGGCCGGCTTGAGGTCGCGGTGCACGATGCCCCGCGCGTGCGCCGCTTCCAGCGCGCCGATCACGGCGAGCGCGATCTCGAGGGCGCGCTCCACCACCATGCCCCCGGCCGGGATCAGCTCGCGCAGCGTGTGGCCGGCGAGCAGCTCCATGGTGAAGAAGTGGACCCCCTCGGCCTCCTCGACCGAGTGGATGGTCACGATGTTCGGGTGGTTGAGCGCGGCGACGGCGCGGGCCTCGTGCTCGAAGGCGGCGAGCGCCTTCGGGTCGGCGGCCGGCTCGCCGGGGAGCAGCTTGACGGCGACCTCGCGGCGGAGCCGCGTGTCGAGGGCCTTCCACACCACCCCCATGCCGCCGCTGCCGACGGGCTCGAGCAGGCGATAGCGGCCGAGGGACGCGCCGGGTTCGATGCGCATGCGGGACTCTCCCGTGCCGGACGGTGATGCCGGTGGACGGACTGCAGTCTACACCACGCCCCGGGCCCCGGGCGGGCCCTTCCCCGCGAGACGACGCCGCGCCCGATGGCCGAAGCCACCGGGCGCGGTTGGTTCCGGCACGGCCGCCGTGCCGGTCCCGCTCTACTTCACCAGCACCAGCGTGCGGGTGAACTTGCCCTCCGGCGTCGTCAGCCGGGCGTAGTACAGGCCGGGATGCGCGGCACCGCCGTCCCACACCAGCCGGTAGCTGCCGGCTTCCTGCACCCCGCTCGCCAGCGTCG
>CAZSQE010000019.1:4161-15037 GCA_964608905.1 uncultured bacterium
CGGTTCGTCGTCGGCCCCACGTCCAGGCACGCCAGGTAGAGCGCGTGCCCTTCCGTCACGCCGTAGTGGTTGCCGAGGAGGCTGATGTCCGCGATGTCCACCACGTTCTCGCCCGTGCAGTCGGTCGTGCCGGCCATCACGTCGCCGAGGTGGTAGTTGAGCGTCCCGCCGGTCATGTTCGAAACGAGCGAGACGTTGCCGCAGGCGTCCTCCACGGTCGCCACGTAGTACCAGAAGCCGCGGTTCGGCCACGCCACCTCGTCCACCAGCGTCGTGCCACTGCTCACGCTGCCGGCCAGCGTCCAGGCCGCCGACGGGTACGTCGGCACCGCGCCGGCGCCCGGCGGGTCGTCGTACTCGGGGTAGTTGCCGTAGTTCGCCCGGTAGACGTGCACCGTCGCCCCGGCCTCCACCGCCGGCCAAGTCACCGCGATCTCCGTCGTGCCGTCCCCGTCGTTCCCCGTCTTCACCTGCGCCGCCGCCAGCGCCACCAGCGCCGTCGGGGCTGAGTTGTCGATGGTGATCGACGCCGGGCCGCCGAGGCTCGAGGCGATGTCGGCGTTGTCGCAGTCGCGCAGCGTGCCGGTGGTCAGCGTCACGGTGCCGGTGCCGGCGCCGCTGCTGCCCACGTTCACGGTGAACAGCGTGCCGCCGGGCGCGGTCGCGCCGCAGGGCAGGCCGAGGATGGCGCAGTCCACGGTGTAGAGCCCGCCACCGTTGTCTACCACCTCGAAGTGCGTGCCGCCGATCGCGTTGAGGTACGTGCCCTGCTCGATGAGGGCCCCGCACAGCACGAGGCCGCCGCCCAGCTGCACGTCGATGGTGAAGCCGCGGACGTGCTCGGCCGTCGTGCGCGTGATGTTGACCGGCACCGCCACGCAGTCGTGCGCCGGCGTGATGCAGGTCGTCGGCGGCACCGGCGCGATCAGGTTGTCCGGCGGCGCGGTGAAGCCGCAGCCCGGCAGGAGATCGGTGCCCGACGTCAGCCACGGGGTGTAGTCGGCGCCCAGCACCGGGTTCGCGCCGCCCACGCCCGGGCCACCGGCATTGCCCCACCAGTTGTACTCGGCCACGCAGGTGCCATACCCGCCGTACGGGGCGAACCCGTAGGCCAGGTTACCGGTGATCGAGTTGTGGTCCGCGGCCACGGTCGGCGCGCCCGCGCCGCCCACGCCGATGCCGTACTCCCAGCCCGTGATCTCCATCCCCTCGGCGGTCACGTGCAGGCCCCCGCCCTTGGAGTACACGTCGATTCCCTCGGTGTTCACGGCGCCGGGGCCGGTCAGGCAGAAGTCGTGCAGAGCCACCGTGTAGAGGCTGGCGGCCGTGCCCAGCGTGACCGCGGCGATGCCCGCACCCTCCTCCAGCGGCTGCGTCTCGGGCCGCGTCGGGCCCGCGGCCGCGCCCGCCCCGGCCGTCGCGGCCAGGGTCGTCAGGCTGTTGTAGCACCAGATACCCCAGGCGCCGTCGCCGGCGCTGGAGGACACCGTGACGTCCGTGCCCGACATCGAGCCGCTGACGTCCTGGAAGCAGGCGCTGGTCTGGCAGTCGCTGATCGAGCCGCCCGCGATGGTCGCCGCGCTCGGCTTGTAGAGCAGGATGCCGCACGCCGTCCAGCTGGGGCCGGCGTAGTAGCACCCGGACACCGCGCAGTCCGTGATCGAGCCGGCCGCCTCGTAGCTGATCTGGATGCCGTTCTGCGCCGTGACGGTCGTCTGGCCGGCGCCGGTCACGACGCAGTCGTGCACGTTCGCCGTGAGGCCGAGGCCACTGAGCGCCATGCCGCCCTTCTGGAAGTCCGTGACGTTGACGTGCCCGACCTCGAGGGCGTAGGGCCCGCCGGTGGTGTTGTAGGCATAGATGGCCACGCCGTGCTGTGCCCCGCTGAAGGGCGTGTCACGGACGCCCGTGACGTCCGCGTCGAGCAGCGCGCCGCCCGCGTTCCAGAAGGCGACGCCGACGAACTGGACGTTGGCGTTGCCCCGGCCCAGACCGTCGATGGTCAGGTCACGCACGGTCACGCCCGTCGCGCCGTTGACTGTGAGGATGGCCTTCTTGTCCGAGGGGGTCGAGAACGAGACCGCCAGCGTGGTCGGCGACTGCAGGACGGTGCTCGCCTTGCCCGCGCCCTGCAGGGTCACGCCGTTCTTGGCGATGGTGACCTGCTCGGGGTAGGCGCCGGCCGCCACCAGGATGGTGCCACCCGCGACCACGCGGGTCGTGGCGGGCACGATGGTCTGGTAGGGATAGCGGCCCCCGCCGCCCCCACCCGCGGCCGCGGCGGCGTCCACGTGCACGATGTTCAGGACCGCCGGCACGAAGCGCTGGTCCTCGATCACGGCGCCGTTGTTGGCGGCGCCCATGGCGACGATGTCGGTGTAGAAGCCGGCCGGGCAGGTCGCGAGGATCGCGACATCGTAGACGTTCGCAGTCGCTCCCGTGCCCCAGGTGTTCCCGCTGAAGGCCAGGTTCCCGCCCTCCAGGACCCACCCCCTCGTGCCGTGCACGTAGTTCGCCGAGACGGTACCGGTCGTGGTGCCGCTGAAGTAGCCGGGCTGGCGCAGGCCGTAGATCTCGTTGCCGGTGATCAGGATGCCGGAGTATCCGCCACTGCCGACCATGGCCCGCGAATACTGGTCCGCGCCGATAAAGTACTGGCCGTGGAACAGGTTGTCCTGGATCGTCACGTCGTTGGCGGCGATCCAGATGATGTCCTGCCCTCCTGCCGTGTCCGTCTTCTCGAACTCCAGGTTCTGGATGGTGCAACCGCTCCCCGTGACGGAGAACCGGTAGCCCGTGCCCGAGACCTGGACCTGCGTGGCCAGGGTCCCCTGGCCCTGGATGGTGATGTCGGGCTTGTTGACGTTGATGTTGCCCGCGAGCACGTGCGTCCCCGCGACGATCTCGATGGTGCGCGGCCCGCTGGCGCCGTCGATGGCGGCCTGCAGGCCCGAGATGTCGGAGAGCGTCACGGTATCGGCCAGCGCCGGGACCGCCAGGGCGGCGGCGAGGACCGCGACGAGAACAACCGGGAAGAAGAGACGCCTCATGGGACTCGTCCTTTCGCGGGCCGTGGACGGCCAGGTGGGACCTGGCGGCCACGCGCCCGAGGGGTGGGACTCTGCTCCGCGTCCGGACGGTGGAGCCTGCGATCGGGGGGTGCAGGTGGGGGCCAACCCTGCCAGACGATCGCGGAGCGCTGCGAACCTGGAGGACCGCCGCCATGCCGGCGACGACCCACGGTCTGCGTCACAGGGATTCGACTCCTCGATAGGCTCTTCCTCCCCGGTCCCGCGGCCACGTGCGCCGCGGGGACGGCGGGCCCGGGGGCACCCACGCGCAGCGTGGGTCCGCCGGGCCCGCCCCGTCCCTCGCGGGCTTGCCTCGGTCCTACTTCACCAGCACCAGGGCGCGGGTGAACCTGCCCTCCGGCGCCGTCAGCCGGGCGTAGTACATCCCGGGATGCGCCATCCGGCCGTCGCCGTCACGCCCGTCCCACACCAGCCGGTAGCTGCCGGCTTCCTGCACCCCGCTCGCCAGCGTCGCCACCTTCCGCCCGTCCACCCCGTACACCGCCAGCTCCACCGCCCCGCCCTTCGCCAGGGCGTAGCTCAGCGTCGTCGTCCCCCGGAACGGGTTCGGCATCGCCGGCGCGAACGACGTCACCGCCGGCACCACCGTCGGCGGCGTCCCGGTCAGCTCCACCGTACGGTTCCACGCGTCACGCGCGTCCACCGCTCCCACCGCCACCTGCGGAGCCCCGCTCCCCAGCGCCCGGAACGTCACCCGCGCCAGCTCCCCGTCCCCCGCCAGCCGCCGGTCCGCGCCCAGCAGCGCGCAGTCCACCAGACCGCCGCCGCCGCTCAGCGCCACGCCGCCCTGCGACGTCACCAGCTCGCCCGCCTCGACCGAGACGAGTTCCGCGATCGAGCGGTCCCAGCCCAGCGCCGCCGACAGGCCCAGCAGCGAGCCGCTGCCGCTCAGCCGCAGCGACACCGTGAACGTCTGCCCCGCCGTCACCTTCGCCGGCGCCTCCACCCACACCGCGTCGCTCGCCACCGCCGCCACCGGCGTCGTCGTCAGCGACACCGTGCCGAAGTTGATGGCGAACATCATCAGGTCTTCGAAGTTGACCTTGTTGTCCGTGGTCGGCAACGCGTTGACCGAGCGGTTCGTCGTCGGCCCCACGTCCAGGCACGCCAGGTAGAGCGCGTGCCCTTCCGCCACGCCGTAGCGGCCGCCCAGCAGGCTGACATCGCCGATGTCCACCGCGTTGTTGCCGAGGCAGACGTCGCTGCCCATCACGTCGCCGAGGTGGTAGTTGAGCGTCCCGGTCGTCATGTTCGAGACCGCCGAGACGTTGTCGCAGCTGTCCTTCACGTAGGCGACGTAGTACCAGAAGCCCCGGTTCGGCCACGCCACCTCGTCCGTCAGCGTCGTGCCGCTCGCCACGTCCGCCGCGTGCACCCACGGCGCGGTCGGCGGGTACGCCACCGGCACCGCCGGCTCCGCGCCGGCGCCCGGCGCGTCATCGTACTCGGGGTAATTGCCGTAGTTCGCACGGTAGACGAGCACCTCGGCGCCCGTCTCCACCGCCGGCCACGACACCGTGATGTCCGTCGTGCCGTCGCCGTCGTTCCCCGTCTTCACCTGCGTGGCCGCCAGCGTGGTGATGCGGGCGGGCAGGCTCACGTTGATGGGGATGGACCCCGGCGCGCCCGCGATGCCCGGCAGCGGCGCGTTGTCGCAGTCACGCACGACCACGTCGGTGACGGTGACCGTGCCGACGCCGTCGGCGGTCCCCGTCAGGGCCAGCGTGAAGAGCTGCCCGCCGGTCGTGATGCCGCACGGGGTGCCGTTGATGGCCTGGTCCACCGTGTAGGAACCGAGGCCGTTGTCCACGATCCCGTACTGCGCGTCGTAGCCGGTCAGCCACGTGCCCTTCAGGATGCTCGCGGCCGGCGTGCCGCACAGTGCCAGCCCGCCACCCAGCTGGAAGGTCACGCTGATGCCGCGGACCTGGCTCGCGTCGGAGCGGGTGTAGGTCACCGGCACCGTCACGCACGTGTGCGCGGTCGAGATGCACAGCCCCGCGGTCACCGGGTCCACGTGCGGGACGAACCCGTCGCACGGCCCGGTCGTGGTCGTCCACCACGAGGCGTAGGTCGCCAGGCCCGTGATGCCGTCGCCCGGGCTCGGGTTGCCCGGCACGACGTTCGGCCCCAGCACGTCGCCCCACCAGTCGCAGGTGACGTCGATCGGCCCCAGCGTGGGCGTCTGCATGACGTTGACGCCCTGGGCACCGTTGGCGAGGAACTGGCCCGCCGTGAACGACACGCCGGCGAGGAAGTCGTAGACGGGCAGCGCGGTGCCACCGTAGTACAGCTCGGCCAGGTCCACGCGCACGCCGTCCCACAGGCTGTAGCCGCCCGTGCCCAGGCCGTTGCCCTGGATGACGTTCCCCGTCCCGAACAGGTCGCGGTTCGCGGGCCCGATGTAGAGGCCGCTCTTCTCGTTGTCGCGGATGACGTTGCCTTCGAGGCGCAGGTACCGGGCACCGGCTCCGTCCGCGTTCGCCTTGTCGCCGCCGCCGCGGATGAACATGATGCCGTGCCCGTACTTGAGGTTGTCCTTCTCGCCGATGGCGAACCAGCCGTTCTCAGCGATCAGGTTGTTCTTGACGACGACGTGGTCGTCCCAGGCAGTCCCGCCCTGCACGCCGCCGGCCAGTTCGATGCCGGTGCGGTGGTTGCCGAGGATGTCGTTGTCCTCGATCACCGTGCCGGCGAAGTAGTTCTCACGGACCGCGCCTCCCGAATAGGTCGGCCCGTAGGGCCCGACGAACATGATGCCGCAACCGTTGCCCTTCGAGTCGAAGATCTTGTTGTGCATCACGGCCAGCTTGATCGGTGTCGGGCGCGGTCCGTAGACCGTCACGCCGCTGCGCCCCATCGTGCCGTCCTGCGCGGCCGTATTCGTGTTGGGCCCCAGCACGCAGTTGAGGACCTGGATCCCGGTGGTCGCGGTCGCGTACTGGTCGATGCCGACCAGGTCCTGGTACACGCCGCCCGCTTGACAGACCTCGTTGGCGACCACGAACCCGTCGAACACCACCCCGTCGGCGGCGATCTTGACGACCTGCAACTCGAGCGCCGTGCTCGGGCGGATGACGCTCTCCGTCGCGGTGTCGTAGGCGTAGCCGGCAGGCACCGCGTACCCGCGCTTGTTCACCCCGACGGTGGCGCCGAGCAGCGACATCGGCTTGTGGATGTTGATGCGCTCGTCGTAGAGACCCGGCGCGACGTACACCGTGCTGCCGCTGACCAGGCTGATGGCCTCCTGGATGCGGCCCGTCGTGCCGCTCTGCGCGCCGGCGTCGTCCACCCACAGGGTCGAGAAGTCGCCCTGGAAGCCCGGGGCCGCCGACGTGTCCGTGCCGACCGCCAGCCACGGCGTGTAGTCCGCCAGGCCGGTGACCTCCCCCGCGACGCCCGCCGGCGTCGCGATGCCGAACCAGTTACCGGAGGCGTTCACCGCCTGGACGACCGCGGGATCGACCTGCAGCGCCCAAGTCGCGCTTCCGGACAGGTCGTTGTCGAAGACCGTGACCCGCTCCGTCGGGATCACGTGGAAACCGATGCGGACCGCCACGTCGTTGCCGGACACAACGTTGTTGTGGATCGAGAGGTCCTGCCCCTTGATCACGATCCCTTCGGCAAGGTGCCCGGTCACCACGTTCTGCCGGATCTCGATGAAGGTCGTAGTGCCCCAGATGTTCACACCCTTCTTGCACCCAGCCAGCAGGTTCTGCTCGATGAGGAAATTCGTGTGGTTGCTGCCGCCAAGGGCGTTTGCGCCCGCGAAACCAGAGATGTGGTTGCCGCGGATGACCGCTCCGGCCACGCCGGTCATGTAGATGCCCTGTGCGTCGGCTGCCGGGCTCCCCCCCGGCAGGATGTGGTTCCCCTCGACGGTCAAGTCCGTGGTGACGCCCGGCTGCACCGTGAAACCGACCTTGTTGGCGGTCATGCGGTTCCGGAGCACCGAGAAGTGGTCGTTCCCCTTGCAGAGCACGTCGTAGTAGCCATCGATGATGTTGTCCTCGACGGTCACGTTGTCGTCCCAGGCGCGGATGGTGGCCTCGTCCGCGTAGTGCTCGACCGTGCTGCCGTTCAGCGTGAAGCCGGCGATGGTCACGTTGGTGACTCCCGCCGGGATCTCCAGCAGCACGTTGGGATTCGCGATGCCCAGGCCCACGAGGTCCACGACCGACTCGGCCGCGGGGTCGGTGCGCGCACCGGCCGCGGTGGGATCCACGCCCATTTGGGCACCCAGCAGCTGCAGGCTCCTGTTGACGAGCAGCCGCTCGTGGTACAAGCCGGCCGCGACGTTCACGGTGCTCCCGCTGACCAGGCCGATGGCCTCCTGGATGCGGCCGGTCGTGCCCGTCTGCGGGCTGTCGTCGTCCACGTCGAGGACGGAGTAGTCACCCTGGAAGCCGGCCGCCCCGCTGATGTCGGCGGGGTTGTGGAACCACGGTGTGTAGTCCACAGCGCCGTAGAGCAGCGCGGCCACGCCGGAGGCCGAGTTCACCCCCCACCAGTTGGCCGAGGCATCCGCCGTCAGCGTGCTCGAGACGGTGTAGAGCGCGAGGTCGGCGTTGCCCGAGAGGTCGTTGCTGTGGGCGACGACCGCGGAGATGTCCGCTCCGTCGTACCCGATGGCGACCCCGTAGGAGTTCCCGTTGACCACGTTCCCGGTC
Source organism: uncultured bacterium (assembly GCA_964608905.1). Lineage (GTDB taxonomy): Bacteria > Eisenbacteria > RBG-16-71-46 > RBG-16-71-46 > RBG-16-71-46 > JANXPZ01. The sequence continues at coordinate 11,924 of CAZSQE010000019.1, forward strand.
AGCGTGCCGGCGGTGCCGGCGCCGAAGAAGGTCGTGATCAGCATGCCCGCCGAGACCGAGCCGTCGACGAGGGCAACGCCGGTGCAGGCGGTGATCGTGTTGTTCGTGAGCGCGGCCACCGCGCCGCCGCCCAGCTCGATGCCGTAGTCGATCCAGTCCCCGACGCCCTTGCCGGTGTAGGCGCAACCGCTCACCGTGCCGGCCGTGACGTCCGGGCCGAACAGGATGATCCCAATGCGTCCGATGTCCGACAGCGTGCAGTCGGTGACCGTGAGATTCTTGTAGCCCACGATCCCGACGCCGTTGTAGGCGGCCGGAGCACTCTTGATGTGCTGGAACGTGCAGTTGGTGACAGCCCCCGCTTCCTTGAAGCGCAAGGCCTGCCAGACGAGGTTGGCACTGCCGTCGAAAGTCAGGTCCTTGAAGGTCACCCCGGAGACGGTGACGAGGAACCAGGCACGCGCATCCCCCGACGTGCCGGTGTCGGTGGTCGAGGTGATGGCGGCCCCGCCCCCGACACCCTGGATCGTCACCGCCTTGTTCACGGTGCAGATCCCCTCGGCGTGCGTGGCCACCTGGACCTCGAGGACGTCACCGGCGACTGTGCCGGCGTCGTCGATGGCCGCCTGGATGGTGGCGAAGTACGAGCCGGTCCGCAGGTTCTGCACGTCGGTCGCGCCGGCGACGCCGGCGACGGCCGCCTGTCGCGGCAGGAGTGCCGCGGGTCCGGTCACCGGTCCGGGGTCGGTCGGCGCCACGCGCGCGGGCGCGGCTGCCGCGGCGCACAGCGCCAGGCCCAGCAGGGCAGCCAGGGTGAGAAGCAGTGTCTTCTTCATGGGGTTCGTCCTTTCGCGGGCGTGACGCTGGCCGGGTAGCCCGGCGAACGCATGCCCGAGGGGTGGGGATTCATGCTCCGCGTCTGGACGGTGGTGCGTGCGATCCGGGGGACTTACGCGCGGCCGGCCCGGTCCGACGACCACGGAGTGCTGCCTGTCTTCGGGGAATCAGCGCCGCGCCGGGGGTGATCTCGGCACCGCCGCTGTGGCGCCCTCCGGACTCATGCTCCCTCCCACGATGCGGGCCCCGCAGGGCGTGTGCTTCAGCGGACGACCGTCACCCGGGTGCGCGCCTCGCGCCCGGCGGCGGTGAAGACCACGGGATAGATGCCGGGCGGCACGCGCCGCCCGGTGCTGTCGGTGCCGTCCCAGGCCACGCGGCGTGCGCCGGCGGCGAAGCGGCCGCGGACGAGCGTCCGCACGGCGCGCCCGGCGACGTCGAAGACCTCGAGCCGCTGCTCGCCCTCCCGGTCCGCCTCCACGACGAACGTCGTGCCGGAGCGGCACGGGTTCGGCCGGGCCGCCAGGCTCAGCCGGGGCGCGCCCCGGAAGGGCGCCGGCACGTCCACCGCCCCGCCGATGACGATGAACGCGTCGGCGGGATAGGCCGGGTTCACCTTGGGCCCGGCGTTGTAGAACTGGATGCGGCGGATGTGGACCCACGTCCCCGTCACCACCTCGCGCGCCCGGAAGCGCAGCTTGTAGAGCTGGCCCGGCCCGGTGAGCGAGATCCCCGCGCACAGCAGGGAGTGCGAGATGGACAGCGAGTCGGCCACGGACTTGAAGATGTGGAAGGTGGAGCCGCAGGCGCCCTTCATGAGCGTGCCCTCCTGCAGCGAGGTGGGCGACATCGGCAGTAAGACGAGCGCGGTCGTGTCGTACTCGACGATCGTCTCGTAGGCGTTGAACGGCGCGCCGGCCTCGGTGACGTACAGCTCGAGCAGGACGCTGTCCCCGGGCGCGACGTTCATGGTCGTGTCCGGCAGGAGCGCGACGTGCACGCCGTCGCCCCGCGCGGGCCCCGCCGCCAGGCAGAGGACGGCGAGCGCGAGCGACCACCCGCGCCAGGGGACGCGGCGGCCACGATGAATCGCCACGAAGGAGTCGTTCGTGTGATCCAGCGTCATCTCGGTGCGGGCGCGAGGGGTACGCGTCCGCGGACAGGGGCCGGTCGGCAGCTGCGTTGCCGGCACCACGGAAAGGAGCCGGACGGCCACCCGTTCCCTCGATCGGGGGGGTCGGAGCCGCGGCGGGCGTGAACCGCAGCGGCGTCGGGGGAGGAACTGTCCTAGAGGCTACGTCCTGGCCGGATGTCAATCAACGGCAAACTGGCATGTAACGGACGCGAGACACCCCTACCGGGGGACCTCCGCCTCCCGTCCCGGGCCGACCGAGATGGAGACGATGGGCACGCCGCCCTCCCGCTCGATCCACTCCAGGTAGGCCCGGGCCGCCGCCGGCAGGTCGCTCCAGCGCCGCACATCCGTCGTCGGGGCGCGCCAGCCGGGGAAGCTCGTCCATACCGGCCGGCAGCGTTCGAGGGCGTGGGCGGAGGCCGGGAAGCCCCTCACCGGCCGGCCGTCGGCCTCGTAGCCGGTCACCGCCCGGATCTCCTCGAAGCCGTCCAGGACGTCCAGCTTGGTGACGACGAGGGCGTCCAGCCCGTTGACGCGGGCGGCGTAGCGCAGCGCCGGCAGGTCGAGCCAGCCGCAGCGCCGCGGCCGGCCGGTCGTGGCGCCGTACTCCTCCCCCGCCTCCCGCAGCCGGGCGGCCTCGCCCTCGGGCATCTCGCCGGGGAAGGGCCCCAGCCCGACGCGGGTCGTGTAGGCCTTGGTCACGCCGACGACGCGGTCCACCACGCGCGGGCCCAGCCCCACGCCCAGCGGGGCGCCCGCCGCGCTCGCGCTCGACGAGGTGACGTAGGGGTAGGTGCCGTGGTCGAGGTCGAGCAGCGTGCCCTGCGCCCCCTCGAGCAGCACGTGCCGCCCGGCCGCGAGCGCCTCGTGCAGCTCGAGCGAGACGTCGCTCACCAGCGGCTCGAGCCAGGCGATGTCCGCGCGCCACTCCTCGAGCAGCGCCGCGCCGCTCGTCGCGCGCAACTCCTCCGCCCCGGGGAACTCCCGGCGCAGCCGCTCGAGGGTGCGGTCCACCAGGGCGACGAAGCGGGCCGGCTCGAAGAGGTCGTCCACGCGCAGGCCGGTGCGCGCGGCCTTGTCACGGTAGGCGAAGCCGATGCCGCGGCCGGTGGTGCCGATGGGCTCGGGGCCGCGCTCGGCCC
>CAZSQE010000020.1:0-14985 GCA_964608905.1 uncultured bacterium
TGACCGGCGGCGGCATCGCCATCCCGCTGCCCGCCGGCGTGGCCGCGGTCCTGGCGCCGCGGCGCGGCCGGAGCGTGACGCTGGGCGTGCGGCCCGAGGACCTGCTGCTGGACGGCGCGGGCCCGGGGGTGACGCTCGAGGGCACGGTGGACGTGAGCGAGCCGCTGGGCAGCGAGGTGCTGGTGCACCTCGACACGCCGGTCGGGCCGCTGGTGGCGCGCCACCCCGGCCAGCGCGTGCCCGAGGAGGGCGGCCGGACGAAGCTGCACTTCACCTTCGAGAAGCTCTACGGCTTCGACCCGGACACGGAGCTGTCGCTCAAGGGCGCGGACTAGCCGCCCCGGAGGGGAACGAGAGAGCCCCGCCGCTGTCGCGGCGGGGCTCTCGCTCTCCCGGGCGGCTACTTCGCCGCGGGCCTGGCCGGGACGGCCAGCTTGAACAGCCGGCCGCTCTCGGGCTCGAGGGCGATCCTCGTCGTGCCGCTCCAGCTCGCGGTCGCGCCGCCGAGCACGTCGGTGGCCTGCACGTTCGCGCCCAGGCCGGCCAGGTCCACCGTCACCTCGGCCGCCGCCGGGCCGGCGTTGAGCGCCACCAGCCACTGCTCGCCGCCGCCCGAGCGCAGGTAGGCGTAGGTCTTGCCCTCGGCCGCCAGCGTGCGGAAGTCGCCGGTGCGCAGGGCCGCGCTCGAGTGCCGCGCCCGGGTGAGCCGCTTGTAGTACTCGAGCAGCTCGACCCGCCACGGGTCCCTGGCGTAGTCCCAGTAGAAGGGCCGCCGGCAGTCGGGGTCCTTGCCGCCCTCCATGCCGACCTCGTCGCCGTAGTAGATCTGCGGCGCGCCGACGTAGGTCATGGCGAACAGCGCCGCCAGCTTGAGGCGCTTGACGTTGCCGTTGACCTGGGTGAGGAAGCGCGGCGTGTCGTGGCTGTCGATGAGGTTCATCTGCACCTCGACCGCCTGGCTCGGGTAGGCGAGACGGCCCTGGGCGAGCGCGCCGTCGAACTCCGCGGCCGAGCCCTGGCCGAGGCCGAGGAACCTGGTCACCGGGTCGCGGAAGAAGGCGTAGTTCATGACCGCGTCGAACACGCCGGGCTTCACCCAGTCGGTGGCGTTGCCCCACAGCTCGCCGACCACGTAGGCGTCGGGCTTGATCCGCTTGACCCGCTCGTTGAACATCTTCCAGAACCAGCGCGGCACCTCGTTGGGCACGTCGAGCCGCACGCCGTCGGCGTCCACCGTCCTGAGCCAGTACTCGGTGGTGTCGAGCAGGTACTTGACGAGCGGGATGTTGGGCTGCGCGTCCTGGATGTCCCCGATCGTGCCTTCCTGCGGCCGCGTGCGCGCCAGGTCGAAGTTGAGCGCCGGCAGGTCGCCGAAGCCCCACCAGCACTGGTAGTAGTCGGCCGGCTTCCAGGCGTGGTCCACGTTGGGCCAGCCCGCCGGCAGCGGCCAGCGCTTGAACTCGAACCAGGTGTAATAGGGGCTCGCCGTGCCCTTGTCGGCCGCGTCCTTGAACATGTACGAGCAGTTGCCGCAGTGGTTGTAGACGATGTCGAGGACGATGCGGATGCCCTTGGCCTTCGCCTCCTTCACGAAGGCGATGAACTCGTCGTTCGAGCCGAAGTGGGGGTCGATCTTCATGTAGTCGGCGGCGTCGTACTTGTGCGCCGACTTGGCCTGGAAGAGCGGGTTGAAGTAGATGACGGTGATGCCCAGGTCCTTCAGGTAGTCGAGCTTCTGGCGCACGCCCTCGATGTCGCCGCCGTAGAAGACCATCCAGTCGCGGCCGTCCTGGGTGTAGGGGTTCTGCGTCAGCGCCTGCCAGCGGTTCCAGTCGCGCTCGAGGTGGTAGTACTCCTGGTAGTCGGTGTTGAGCCGTCCGCTCGCCGGCGGCCGGTTGCGGCCCTGGTAGTACCACTCGGTGAAGTCGGGGTCGTTGGCGGGGTTCCCGTTGCGGAAGCGCTCCGGGTAGATCTGGTAGAAGATGCCGTGCTTCACCCAGTCGGGGGTGACGAAGGCCGGGAAGCGCGTCTCGCTGAAGGTGAAGCGGTCCGCGGCTGCCGTGGCGGCGAGCCCGGCGCCGGTCAGGTACCAGGTCCTCGCCCCGTCGCGGTAGCGGAAGGCGTAGGCGGTCTCGCCGGCGGGCATGGCCACCTCGGCGCGGTAGTGGTCGTGGACCTTGTCGCGGTTCACCCAGCGCATCGGGACGACCGTCTCCTTCGCGCCCTCGAAGCGGACGAAGTCCACGCCCTCCACGTCGCCGGCGTGCGCCCGCGCGGTGAACTCGACGCGGCCGCCGCCGCGATTGTTGACCTCGTTGGCGGTCTGCGCGTGGGTGACGCCGTCGGGGTAGACGTTCCCGTCGCCGCGCTTCACCTCGACCTTCGGGTAGCGGTCGTCCACGTTCCTGACCGAGTTCTTGCCGCCGTGGCCGTCGTCGGTCTCGCCGTCCTGGCCGGCCTTGTCCTGGGTCCAGCCGCTCTCGCCGATCACGAACTTGTACTGGTAGGACCCGGTCGGCAGCAGCATGGTCACGGACCAGTCGCCGCTGGCGTCCGGGCCGGCGAGCAGCGTCTTGCCCACGGTCCAGTCGTTGAACGTGCCGGCGAGGCTGATGCGGTCGGCCTTCACGCCGGGACGGAAGACGAAGGGCACCCTGTGCAGGCCGACGGAAGCCGCGGCCGCGGCCTTGCGCGGCGGGGCGCCGTGGCCGGCCAAGACCGGCTGGTCCTTGAGCACCAGGATGGAGTTCTGTCCACCGAAGCCGTCGGAGGAGAAGTCCTCGGCGTTCTCGTCGGTGAACCACTGGTCGCCGTTCACCACGAACTTGTACTCGATGCGGCCGGGGGCGAGGTCCACCTTCGCCTCCCAGACGCCGTCCTTGTCGACGTCGCTCAGCGGCGTCGCCTTCGCGTCCCAGCCGTTGAAGCTGCCGGCCACGGCGACGGCGTTGACGCCGCCGATGACCGGCTGGAAGCGGAAGGTGACGGTCGTGGCCCAGGCGGTGCCGGCCGCGAGCAGCAGGCCGAGCACGGCCGCGAGGGCCGCGGGGGCCCGGAGCTGCCGCGGCCCGGTGACGGGCGTCCTCATCATGGCGCGAGACTCCTTGCGGGGGTCGTGGGGGCCGGCGCGGGAGGGACCCGGGCCGGCGGGTACGGCGTGGATGCCGGGAGCGCCGCCCGGGTGGGCGGCGCTCCCGCGTGACTCACTTCACCGTGACGACGGAGTTCTTCCCGCCGAACGGATCGGCCTTCGCCTCGGGGTTGGCCTCGTCCGTCTTCCAGGTCGTGCCGTCGACGAGGAACTTGTACTCGTAGGTGCCGGGGGCGAGCCTCCTGGTGATGGTCCAGGAGCCGTCGGCCTGCCGCGTCAGCGGGTCGGCCGTGAGCACCCAGCCGTTGAAGTCGCCGGCCAGGCTCACGCTGCGCGCCGCGCCGCCGAAGGTGAAGACGACGCCGTCGGCGGTCTGGACCGGCGGGCGGCCCTTGCCCGAGGCCACCGGGGTGCCCGTGGCCGGCGCACCGGCGGCTGCGGGGGTACCGGCGCCCGGGGCGGGCCCGGCTCCGCCCACGACGACGACGGAGTTCTTGCCGCCGAAGCCGTCGTCGGCCGACTCCTTGGCCGTCGGGTCTTCCTTCCAGTTCGAGCCGTCCACCACGAACTTGTACATGTAGCGGCCCGGCTCGAGCTTCCTGGTGAGGCTCCAGGAGCCGTCGGCCTGCTTCGTCAGGGGGTCGGCGGAGGTGTTCCAGCCGTTGAACTCGCCGGCGAGGCTCACGGAGCCGCCCTCGCCCTTCCAGACGAAGGTCACGCCCTCGGCGCCGGCCGCGGTGCCGCCGGCCGTGGGAGCGGCCGCCACCACGGGCGACGCCGTGGCCGTGCCCGCGCCGGGGGCGACCCCGCCCCGCCAGCCGCCGGCGCAGCCGGTCATGGACATCGCGAGCCCGAGCAGGGCGATGGGCAGGAGTCGCTTCATCTCGTCATCTCCTCGGCCCGGACGTGGCGGCGGTCACGGCCTGCTGGATGCTGAAGACCTGGCGCCGCTCGTCGAGCGTGAAGGTGTAGTTGGCCGTCGTGGGGAAGTTGACGCGGATGGCGTTGGTCGAGGTGCCGCCGCCGCTCACCAGGCGCGTGGGCTGGTTCACGACCGGGACGTCCAGGGTGGTGGCGGGGTCGCCGCCGTAGGCCGGGTCCACGAAGCTGCCGTAGCGCGCGAACTTGAAGTCGTGCACGCCGGCGGTGATGGGCGTGGTGGTGGTGACCGTCCAGGCCAGGTCGCCGCCGATCTCCGCCGACAGCGCGCTGGTGGACCAGCCGTTGAAGTCGCCGGCCACGTGGATGGCGCTGGCCAGCAGGTTGAAGTCCGCCGTCATGTTCAGGATGCCCAGGTCGGTCACCCCCGCGCCGACGGTCACCGGCAGGTCCAGCGTCGTGTAGAGCGGCGAGCTGAGGACGAGGCGGTAGCTCGCCTGGTCGAGGTCCGCGAGGTCGAGTGCGTCGTCGCTGGTGGGCAGGAGCAGGGAGTCGAGCCGCACCGTGCCCCAGAAGAGCTTCGCCGTGACCGGCGGGTAGGGGGCCGTCGTGATGGGCAGGGTGAAGGGGTCGAAGGCCAGCGTCGCCCGGATGCCACCGGGCAGGGTGGCCGCATTGTAGGTGAAGGAGCCCTCGACGGTGTGGTCGGCGGTGACGTTGGCGAGGGTGTAGGCGGTGTCGTTGCCGACCGACACGCCGTCCACCAGCAGGTCGGCGACGCGGTAGTGCGGCCACGGTGCCAGGCTGAAGCGCACGTTCTCTCCGCGCGCGACGGTCAGGTCGCCGGTCGGCACCATGATGCCGTTCGGCCCCGCCGAGGCGCGGACCGTGTACGTCTGGCCCGAGGTCGAGATCGTGCCCAGGTCCTTCATGGCGTTGCCGACCACGATGCCGTTCATCGTGAACGGCGTCTGCCCGGGCACGCGGAACAGGAGGTTGTAGGTGCCGGCCACCAGCCCGGTGATGGTGAACCGGCCGTCGGTGCCGCTGGTGACCGCGGGCGCCCCCGGCCCGACCTTCTCGATCTCGTAGGTCGGCGGGTCCGAGTTCTCGTCCATCGTGCAGACGCAGATGCCCGCCTCGGTCGCGGCCACGTTGGCGACGAGGTTCTTGCCGCCGCCGGCGTCGAACTTGGTGCTCCCCGCGAGCCCGTCCACGTCGGTGCCGGAGAGGACCGAGCAGAAGGCGCTCGCCCAGCTCGCGTTGCCCACGAACTTCCACTGCATCTCGCCGGTGACCAGGACCAGCGTGTCGACCCACACCTTCGGGGCGAGCTGGGTGAACTTCGGGTTGCCCGCGCCGCCCGGGGTCCAGGTGGGCGTGGTGAAGCTGCCGGTCATCTCCATGCTGGCGTAGGAGGACGGCGCGGCGCCGCGCACCCGGGCGGCCAGGATCTGCACCGGCGGGTGCGGCGCCGGGGTGCCGAAGTCGAGCACGCCCGTGATCGCGGCGATGGCCGGCGGGCCGGGCGGCGTGCCGCTGGGGGCGAGGATCAGGCCGGCGCGGTTCCGTCCGCAGGAGCCCGCCCCCAGGAGGGCCGCCACGGCCGCGCCGAGCAGGATGGTGCGCTTCAGGGTGCCGCTCATCGTCGCTCTCTCCGGGTCCCCGCCGCGGTCAGCGTACGTCGATCACGGAGTTGTGGCCCCCGTAACCGTCGTCCGTCCACTGCGGGTTGTTGGGGTCTTCCTTCCAGTTCACGCGGTCCACCACGAACTTGTACTGGTGGCGGCCGGGCTTGAGCTTCTCGGTGCGGACCCAGACGCCGCTCCCGGGCGGGCTCTCCTCCATGACGCCGATGTTGAAGCCGCCGCTCTGCGCCTGCCCGGCCAGCCAGTTGTTCTCGGGCCAGTTGCCGCCGAGCTGCACCATGCGGGCGGAGGGGGAGAAGAAGCGGAAGGTCACGCCCTCCGGGCCCTGGGTCGGCGGCGGCAGGCGCCGCTTGACGAAGTTGAGGGTGCTGCAGCCGGCCGCGAGCAGGGCGGCGGCGAGCAGCAGCAGGGTGAAACGTCGCATGGTGTCTCTCCGGTCCGCTAGAAGCGGACGATGGCCTTGATCTGGACGACGCGCTCGTTCTCGAGCGCCCTCTCGGCGGCCGCGATCTTCGGACCCAGCCCGTAGTAGTTGTCCCTCGCCGTCGCCCCGGTGGCGCCGCGCGCGAACAGAAAGACGTCGCGGCCGATGTCGGCGTACTCGTTCAGCACCTCGTCGACGACCCAGGGGTCCACGCCGAAGCCGAGCGCGATGGTGGCCCCGGGGGCGAAGGTCCAGGTGGCCTCGACGAAGTGGCTCAGGTAGCCGGAGTACAGCCCGAGGAACGGGTCGTCGTACTTGACCCAGCGGCTGTCCGTCGCGAGGCGCAGCATCCGGTTCACGTCGAAGCCGAGCTGGAGCCGCGACTCGGCGTACTTCGGGCGCCTGTCCAGCCCCTCGGTGCCGAACGTGCCCTTCCAGCGCACCAGGCCGTTGCGCGCCGCCAGCACCGGGACCTCGAGCGTCGGCCGGATGCGCAGCGCGTCGGCCCCGCCCAGCATGGCCATGCGGTCCACGCTGACCACGTGCTCGGTCCGCTCGAGCCAGAAGTTGCCGTCGGGGAACCAGAGCTGGTAGCCCCACGGCGTGGCCGGGTCGTAGTCGAAGCGGGTGTACTCGACGTCGAGCGAGGTCTTCACCTCGCGGGCCAGGTAGTAGCGCCAGTTGCGGTCCCACTGCAGCCGGGTCACGAGCATCGAGTTCTCGATCCCGTCCTGGATCAGCTCGTACTCGTGCGACTGTCCCTCGATCTCCGCCCGCACCACGATGTCGCCGTGCGCCTCGGTCCAGGTGCCGCCGAGGAGCCAGCGGCCGCTGCGGTCGAGGTCGAGCCCCTCGCCGCTGGCATCGGCCTGGGTCACGGAGGCCACGGGGGCGTCGACGGCCCCGGTGCTGTCCAGGCTGGCGAGGGTCACGTCCGAGCGGGTGTTCGCGTACCCCGGCACGAACGAGAGCCGCTTCGCTCCGCGCAGCAGCTCGCCGTGACCGCGGAAGCCGGCCGGGCCGTCCCAGGTGAGCTCGCCACCGACGGCGTGCCAGGACTGGTAGAAGGTCCCCGCGTAGGTCCGGATGGAGAGTGGCCCGGTCGCCCTCATGAAGATCGCGGACCCGAGGTCCTGCCCGCGCTGGGAGCGCCCCAGCAGGCCCGCCCGGAAGCCCCGCCCGAGGTCGCGGCGGACCCGCAGGGCGACCATGTCGGCGTTGCCGTCCGACGGATCGGTGCGGAAGGCGCCGGTGACCTGCCCCGGACGCAGGCGGTAGCCGTCGTCCGCCGGCAGGACGTCCAGGCTCTCCGCCGCGGCGACCACGAGGGCGGCGGCCTCCTGCGTGGTGAAGGAGGGGTAGCTGGTGCCGCCGACGAGGAAGTTGTCGGCGTAGAGCAGTTCCGCGTCGAGGCCGTAGTGCTGCGAGGCGACGCGGAAGCCCTGGCGGTCGTAGCCGTACGGGTGCTGGTAGATGCCGACCGAGCCGACGAGCCGCAGCGGGTCGTCCCAGCTGCCGATCGCCAGGTTGTCCCAGCCGAGGACCTGCAGCTTGCCCTTCGCGAACTCGAGCGAGCCGCGGTCGAAGGCCAGGTTCGTGCGGTAGTCCTGGGTGCTCTGCTTCTCGCTGTTGATGTTGGTGAGCAGGTGCGCCTTGAGCACGTCCGAGACGCGGACGTCGAAGGACAGGTCGGTGTCCATCTCCGGCCGGCGCATCTCGAAGCGCCGCGTCGTGGGGTTGTGCACGTCCTGGAACAGGCCGATGATGCGCCCGCCGATCAGGATCTTGGCGTTGTAGGGCGAGTTCGCCGTGGCCTGGGCCACCCCGAGGCTGCCGTCGGCGCCGACCCGCACCACGCTGTTGCCCATGTCGCCGGCGGTGGCCCCGTTCTCCGGGTCGGCGATCCACTGGCCGTCCACCACGAACTTGTACTGGTGCTCGCCCGCCGGCAGCGGGACGACCGCGCTCCAGACGCCCTTGGCGTCCTTGGCCATCGGGGTGGCGCTCGAGTTCCAGCCGTTGAACTCGCCCGCCCACGACACCCCGCCGGCGTTGGGGTCGGTGTAGGTGAACCGGATGCCGCCGGCGGCCTTCTCGGGCGCGGCCGTCGCTCCGCCGGCGGCCACGGCCAGGGCTGCCAGCGCGAGCAGCACGATCAGGGAAGCACGCTTCATCGTCGGTCTCCGCAGCCTTCCGGCCCGCATCAGAAGTATCCCTTCAGGATGAATTTCACGAGGTCTCGCTGGTCGCCGCTGCCCTGCAGGTTGCCCTCGTCCACCGGCGTCGGGCTGTTGCCGATCCAGTCGGGGCCGTACTGCAGGTACATCTCCACGTTGCCGGTGGGGCGGTACTGCAGCTGCGAGAACACGGCCTTGCGCAGGATGCTCGGGTCGTTGCCGAAGGCGAAGCGGTTGTAGACCTTGAGCGTGTTCGTCAGGTTCACCGAGTTCTCGACGGCGTAGAGCTGCTTGTGGTCGGCCCGGCCCACGTTCTTGACCTTGGCCTGCACCCGCAGCCACGCCAGCCGGCTCTCGACCTGCACCTCGCCGAACCAGTCGTTGAAGTCCTCGCGGGCCATCACCCCGAGCTGGCGGCGGAACTCGCTGCGCTGCTTGTAGTAGGTCTTGCCGGTGAAGCCGTTCACGAACTCGATGTAGAGCTCGTTGTAGATCTCGCGCACGCGGTAGCTGCTGGTGGCGTAGCTCGAGTAGCCCAGCAGGTTGTTCGTGTAGGTGATGGCCCGCTCGGGCAGCAGGTAGTAGGTGTTCAGGTTGAAGCCGGTCTCGTCGCGGCCCGGCTCGCCCTGCCCGTTCTGCCACTTGGCGCCGCGGGTCCAGTAGGTGGGGATGCAGTTCACCGTCCCCAGCAGCGGCACCGGGACGTGCACGGTCTTGATCTCGGCCTGCAGCACGTGCCGGTCCGGGAACTCGATGCCGGTCGGCAGACGGAAGACGGTGATCTCGCGGTGCAGCCGGTCGGTGTAGGTCACGCTCGGGTCGGTGCCGCGGCTGACGCCGTACTCGAGCAGGATGTCCTGGCCGTGCCACTGGTAGCGCCCGGCCAGGCCGAAGATCTCGTTGTGGTCCTTGGCCCCGGAGGCCTGGTCGTTCTCGCGCCGGCTCCAGGTGAAGCCGACGCGCAGCCGTCGGTCCTTGAAGAAGTCGCGCCGCACGCGGGCCAGGTAGATGTCGTCGGTCTGCAGCGGATCCAGGTTGGTGTTGTACTGGTCGCTGTAGTCGCCGACCAGGAACCAGGTGCTGAGCCCGCCGAAGCCCCAGGTGTCGAGGCGCACGCCCTGCCCGCCGCCGTAGCCGTTGATGAAGCGGATCAGGTACTGGTCCCAGGTGGGGAAGCGGTCCTGCTTCGAGTAGACGTAGGTGTCGAAGCCGCGGGGGCCCGCCTCCCGGCGGAAGCGCATGTGCGCCTCGTTGAACTGGAACACCGGGCGCACGGCGTTGTTCGAGCCGGTGTTCCAGTCCGCCGTGGCCTTGACGAACGCTTCGACGCCGGGCCGCGGCTGCGAGAAGATGCGCAGCTCGGCGGCGTTCCAGTTCTCGTCGCTGTTGCTGTTCCAGTCCCAGGGGAAGACCCGGTCGCTCTTGCGCAGGTCGAGCATGAGCTGGTACTGGCCCTCGATCTTGGTGAGGGCCGCCGCGTCGCCCGCCGCCAGCAGCAGCGCCAGGGCCAGGGCCGCCGTCGCGAGCCGTCTCATCGCACCCCCCGCGAGCCGACCGGGACCAGCAGGCTGAGCCGGTACGAGGCGCCGAGGTCGTGGTTGGTGGAGACCGCCGCGTCCACGTAGTACCCCTTGTGGAAGATGCCGAAGCCGCCGGTGTACTGGAAGTCGTTCGGCGAGCCGAGCGACTGCACGATGGGCCGCAGGTTCGTCAGGCCCGAGCGGATGGCGAAGACGTCGTAGAAGAGGATCTCGAAGCCGACGTTGAGCGAGGTGCGGGTGCGGTCCACCTGCGTCCAGCCGAGGGTGAGGGTGGACTCCCGGTTCCAGCGCAGCGAGGCGGCCAGCTCGTGGCGGAAGGGGACCCGCCCGCCGCCCGAGCCCTCGACGAACTCGAAGCGCGGCGCGAGCAGGTCGCGGCCCACCCAGGCCAGGTCCACCCGCCACGGCGTCGTCCACAGCAGGCCGGCGTCGAGCGAGCCCTTCGACTGCCCGCCGTAGTCCACCTCGCCGGCGGGCGTCCAGGCGCCGGTCGTGCCGTCCACGCCGTAGGCCTCGAAGGGTTGGAAGCCGACGCGCTGGAACTTGAAGGTCGCGCCGCCGGCCAGCCGGTGGCCGCGGCGGAAGTCCAGCAACCGGCGGCCGGCCGAGACGCTGAAGACGTCCTCGGCGTAAGCGCCGGCGATGCCGAGCCGGTGCCAGCCCAGCGCCCAGCCGGTGTCCCAGCGGCGCGTGCCCACCAGCACGGCCCCCTCGTTCAGGTCGGGCACGCCGTGGGGCTTGCAGTAGTCGGCGAAGGCCTGCGTGCCGTCGAGGTCGGCCAGGCCCGCCGGGTTCCAGTAGGCGGCGGTGACGTCGCGGATGCTGGCCAGCGCCGAGAAGCCCAGCGCGACGCCGCGGGAGCCCAGCGCCGTCTCCTCGAAGTAGGCGGCGGCCGGCCCCGCCGCGGTCAGGCCGGCGAGGAGCAGCGCGAGCGCGACGGCGCGCGCCGCCCTCATCGCACCACCACCATGGAACGGGTCTGGCGGCTCAGGTTGGGCTCGATGACGAGGCGCAGGACGTAGACGCCCGGCGCCACGATGCGGCCGGCCTCGTCGCGGCCGTCCCAGACGTCCAGGGCCGGGTCGTGCGGGTCCAGCGCGCTGCGCCGGTCGTAGATGTAGAGGTTCCTCACGAACCGGCCGCGCAGGTCGAAGACGTTCGCGGACAGGTCCACGGTGCGGGAGCCGCCGAGCGGGTCGCCCGGGTCCACCGGCGGCGTGACGCCGAAGCGGAAGTGGACGCGCTCGCCGGTGTCGGGCGTGAAGGCGGGGCGGTTGAACTCGAGCTCGGCGAGGCCGAAGCGCACGCTCACGATGGGCACCGGGAACTTGAAGCGGAACCGCCCCGGCTCGGCGCGGTCGCAGGGCCCCACGTTCCAGTCGGGGATGCCGTCGGGGCCGCCGCGGCCCAGCCCGGTGTCGTCCTTCAGGTCCAGCTCGATCTCGGCGAAGTTGTCCACGTAGACGAAGGCGCTCCCGTCGCTGGTGTGGCCGCGCGTGTTGTCGGGGGCGGTGTCGGGGCCGCCGGTGTTGTCGCCGCCGGCGGTCAGCACGCAGGCGATCTTGAGCCGGCGTGAGCCCGGCGGGAACCAGCGCAGCGTGTCGCGCACGCCGCCGACCGTGACCACCGTGTCGCGCGACTCGGGGTCGTCGGCGAACACCAGCCGCCAGGGGATGGCGAACTCCATCGCGCGGCCGTCGCGGTCCTGGTAGAAGGTCGAGGCGGCGCGGAACTGGCCCCCGCCCACCTGCAGGTCGGTGACCTGCGTGCCGTTGTTGTGCACGACCAGGTGGGGGGTGGGGTTGTTGTCCCAGGTGGCGCCGAAGAAGTCCGGGACGAAGTCGTTGCCGTTCACGACGTCGGAGGTGTCGAAGGTGAAGTTGCGCGACCAGGAGTTGAGCCCGCTCATGGTCGCCATGCCCCTCCCGGGCAGGACGTCCCAGAGGATGACGAGGTTGTTGCCCCAGGTCTTCGCGTCTCCGGCGAGGTAGAGGCTATCGGCGTCCCAGGTGACCCTTACCTGGCCGATGTCGTTGTTGACGCCCCACTTCGAGTCGTCGGTGGGCTCCTCGAGCATCTTGAGCGCCGCGTTGTAGCTGAAGAGCGACTCGTCGGCCTCCCAGTCGGCGGTGAAGCCGTCGATCATCAGGCGCTGGCTGAGGTCGCGGGCGGTGGTGGCCCGGGAGGGTGGGACGAGCAGGAACGGGAGCAGGAGGAGGAGTGCCGCCAGGGGGCGTCTCATGCTTGCCTCGGGTGGTGGACGGGCGGGCGGGCGAGCCGCGCCGCGCATCATGCCGAGCGTGGCGGGAGGGGTCAAGTGGCGGCGCCGGCCGCGCGGCCCGGCGGTGGCCGGGGCCCGTCCGCTCCACTTCCCGCGGCAACCCTGTTCAGACGCGCCGGTTGTTGCCGCATCCCCCGGCGAGCCGTAGAATCTAAGCGTCCGACCGCACCCGGGCTCCCGGCACAGGAGCCGGGCCGGCGCGCGCCCCGACCGGGCTCGGGAGCGTGCCGGAGTCTGGTGTTCCCATTGGGCCCGCCCGCCTGGAGAGTCCCCGCGATGAGATGGCTACGTCCCTTGCTCCTGGCCTCCTGCCTGCTGGTCGCCGCCGCGCCGGCGTTCGCCGCCGTCCCGCAGACGATCACCATCGACGGCGTCAACGACTTCGACCCGCTCAACCTCGTGGTGGACGACCGCTATGACACGCAGCGGTTCTGGTGTGACCCCGACTCCGTGTTCGCGCTGGACATCGGGCGCGTGTACCTCACGAATGACAACAACTACGTCTACTTCGGGTTCGACTGGCCGCACAAGTGGGGCTGCTACGACAGCAGCCCGGGCCCCAACCTCGGCATCGCCATCGACGTGAACACCACGGCGGGCGGCGCGACCGACCCGTTCAACCGCAGGATCGGCTGGACCAACCTCACGAACAAGCCCGACTTCGTCATCTACGACGTGCCGAAGGTGCCGGGGAACACGTACCACTACCAGGTCCTGTACAAGTGGACCGGGGCCGCCTGGGCGGACAGCACGCGGCTCGCCACCGGCGTGCCCGCCGGCCCGACCGCGCTGGGCATGGTGGACACCAGCGGTTTCGTCGAGGTCCGCATCCCGCTCACCGCCCTCGGCGTGAGCGCCGGCTCGCAGATCAACGTCGAGTGGTGGTACACGCAGGACGGCACGAACAAGGGGCCGCTCGACGCGGTGATGAGCAGCGACGTGCAGATGTCGCACTTCGGCTACCCGGGCTCGACCACCTGGGACACGACCGCGGTCGTGCAGATGACGGCGATGGCGCCCTACACCGTGCTGGCCTACTCCGACACGGTGGCGCCCAAGGTGAGCCAGGCCGTCGCCACCGGCTTCACCCTGAACGCGAGCAAGCAGTTCGTGCTGACGACCAACAAGATCGACGTGACGTTCGACGAGCCGGTGTCCGTGGCCACGGCGAACACGGCGTCCAACTACACCTTCAGCGGGCCGGTCTCGCGCACCGTCATCCTGGCCTCGCGCGACGCCGGCGCGCCCAACGTCGTGCACCTGCTGCTCAACTCCGCCATCCAGGCCAACGCCGCCTTCTACGACATCACCGCCAGGAACGTGCAGGACCTGACCGGCAACACGATCGTGGACAACGGCACCACGAACGTGGGCTCGTTCTTCATCCAGAACCTGGCCTTCAACGTGGACCCGGGCGTGGCCCTGTGCCGGGGCACCTTCAGCCCCGCCGACACGTTCTCGGTGGAGGGCAGCCTCGCGCCGCTCACCTTCGAGACGCTGTGCGACAACGCCATGATGTACGACGGCGACGCCAACCTGGTGTGGGACGCGACCGTGCCCTTCGCCATGCCCAGGAACCCGGTCAGCGGCAAGGCCGAGGCCGACCTCGAGTACAAGTACGTGCACCAGTGCCGCGACTACGACGGCGGCGCGAACCGCGTCTACAAGCTGTCGAGCGACAACGGCGCCACCGTGACGCTGGTGGACTACTGGAACCGCGAGGACCCGGCCAACTACATCGCCCACCCGATGGACGTGGTCTTCCAGGTGAACGCCGCGTTGCTCGGCCCGGCGCCGACCGACACGCTCTACCTGCAGGGCAACGAGCCGCCGTTGAGCTTCACGCCGTCCGGCATCGCCATGAAGGACGACGGCGTCAGCCCCGACCTGGCGGCCGGCGACCGGATCTACACGGCCCGGGTCCGCTTCCCGAAGTGCACCTACGAGAACCTGGAGTGGAAGGTGTTCTTCGGCGCGGCCTCCGGTCTGCCCAGGGCCGGCGACTTCGAGTGCTTCGAGCAGGGCAACCGCACGGCCTGGCTCAACGACGCCGCCTTCGACACCGTCGGCGGCTCGCTGGGGCCGCTCTGGCTGCCGGCGCGCGGCATCGAGCGCTGCACCGTGACCGACAAGCCCATCACCGTGGTGTTCAAGGTGTACATGGGGCCGGCGGACCCGCAGCCGGGCCCGGGCGACACGGTGGCGGTCATGGGTGACCTGGCGCCGCTCAGCGACTTCGTGCCGCCGCCGCCCGCCCTCGCCTGGATGAACGACTCCGGGACGGGCCACGACGGGGCGGCCGGGGACATGGTCTGGACGGGCGCCGTCACCTTCCCGGACTCCAGCCAGATCTACCTGCACTACAAGCACTGGTTCAACAGCGTCTTCGAGTGCTTCGGCATGGACAACCGCTGGCTGGCGCTCGACGACCTCAACCACTCGACGGCGGTGCCGCAGCGGCCCGCTCTGGCGCTGTGGGACTTCTGCTCGAACCCGGTGGACGTCACGCCGCCTCCGGTCGCGGCCGGCGCCGACTTCGCCGTCCTGCGGCAGAGCTTCCCCAACCCGATGAGCCCGCGGACCACGATCCGCTTCGAGCTGCGGCGGCCGGGCGAGGTGAAGCTGGCCGTCTACGACATCACCGGCCGCCAGGTGAAGACCCTGATGGCCCGGACCCTGGAGGCGGGGCCGTACGAGGTGCAGTGGGACGGCCGTGACGACGGCGGCCACCTGCTGCGCAGCGGCGTCTACCTCTACGACCTGTCCATGGGCAGGGAGCGGCTGAGCCGCCGCATCGTGCTCACCCGCTGAGCCGCCGGGTCTCCCGGCATCGTACGCGCGGCGCCCGCCCCACGGCGGGCGCCGCGGCGTCGGGGGGTAGGGAGGCCCGGCCGGGCGGGATGCCCCAGCCCCGGGCGCCGCGGGGAGAACCCTGTGCGGGAG
>CAZSQE010000021.1:0-14972 GCA_964608905.1 uncultured bacterium
GGGCGAGCGTGAGGGCGGCGCAGCGATGGACGGGGTTCACGGGCTCTCCTCGGGCTGGGGCGGCGGCGCCGCGCGGCGCGCGGACGGGCCCGCCCACGGGTTCGGGAACGGGCGACCATTCTACGTTCTCCGGGCGCGTCGCGCATCCCCGCGCCCCGGCGCTTGCGGTGCGCGAAAGCGAGGGGCTAGACTCGCGCACCATGCACGAGCCCGACGAGTCCGAGGTCCGCCGGCTGGTCCGCGAGGCGGTCGATCGCGCGCTCGGGCCCGTCCCGCGCGCCGCGGACCCGGCGGCGGACCCGGCCGCGCCTCCGCCGCGCCGCGTGGCCCTCGGCGCCGACCATGGCGGCTTCGAGCTGAAGGAGACGCTGCGCCGCTACCTCGCCGACGAGCTGGGCTGGGAGGTGCGGGACTGCGGCACCCACTCCACCGAGGCGGTGGACTACCCCGACACCGCCGCGGCGGTGGCGCGCGAGGTCGCGGCCGGCCGCTGCGCGCTGGGCATCGTGGTGGACGCCGCCGGCATCGGCTCGGCGATGGCGGCCAACAAGGTCCCCGGGGTGCGCTGCGCGGCCTGCCACGACGACCGCACCGTGACGAACAGCCGCGAGCACAACGACGCCAACGTGCTGGCGCTGGGGGCGCGCGTCGTGAACCGCGGCCTGGCGCAGCGGCTGGTGCGCCTGTTCCTGACCACCCCGTTCGCCGGCGGCCGCCACGAGCGCCGGGTGCTGAAGATCATGGCGCTGGAGCGCGGCCCCGGCCGCTAGCGCCCGCGACGACCCGAACCCTCCGCGAGGCCCATGCGAATCACCCAGCGAGTCATCCGCCGGCTGCCCAAGACCGACCTGCACTGCCACCTGGACGGCTGCCTGCGCCCGCGCACGGTGCTCGAGCTGGCGAAGGCGCAGGGCGTGCGGCTGCCGACCCAGGACCTGGCGAAGCTGACGCGGCTGCTCCAGGCGGGCAAGCGCACGCGGAGCCTGGCCGACTACCTCGGCATGTTCGACATCACGCTGGCGGTGATGCAGGAGAAGGAGGCGCTGTACCGCGTCGCCGGCGAGCTGGCCGAGGACGCCGCCGCCGAGAACGTCTGCCACCTCGAGGTGCGCTACTCGCCCATCCTGCACCGCAAGAAGAAGCTGGTGTTCGAGGAGATCGTGGACACGGTCATCGCCGGGCTGCGCGACGGCGGCAGCAAGTACGGCATGACCACCGGCGTGATCATCTGCGGCATCCGCTCGATGGACCCGCGCTTCTCGCTGGCGCTGGCCGAGCTGGCGGTGGCCTACAAGGGCCGCGGCGTGCTGGCCTTCGACCTGGCGGGGCAGGAGAAGGACTACCCGGCCAAGGCGCACCGCGCGGCGTTCGAGCTGATCCTCAAGAACAACATCAACTCGACGGTGCACGCCGGCGAGGCGTTCGGGCCGGCCTCGATCGGGCAGGCGCTCCACTACTGCGGCGCGCACCGCATCGGCCACGGCACGCTGCTGCGCGACGACAAGGACCTGCTGCAGTACGTGAACGACCACCGCGTCCCGCTCGAGATGTGCCTGAGTTCGAACCTGCAGACGGGCGCGGTGCGCAACATCCGCGAGCACCCGCTCGGCGCGTACTTCCGCCAGGGCCTGCGCGTCACGGTGAACACGGACAACCGGCTGATGTCCGACACCACGGTGACGGACGAGATCCTGCTGGCGGCGCGGGCCTTCCGCCTCAGCCCCTACGAGATCAAGCGGCTCATCATCAACGGCTTCAAGAGCTCGTTCCTGCCCTACGCCGCCAAGGCCCGCCGGCTGCGCGAGGTGAACCTGGAGATCGACCGGATCTTCATGGAGGAGTATCCGGACGACTACGACCGGCGCCTGACGAGCTTCTAGCCTGTGCCGGGAGACGCCCGATGGCTTCGTTGCGCGGTCGGCTCCCCGCTGCGATGTGGCCGGGCACCCCGCGTAGCGGGGTCGGCCACTATCTCGCTCGTCGCTCGGGGCACCGTCGCGCGCAGCGCGATGGTCCGACGCCCTGCCCTCGGGCGTCTCCCGGCACGGGCCGAGCCCGATGCTGCCCTCCGCTGGGCCTGTCTCAGCTCCGCGTCACCGACTCCGCCCAGCGGTCGAGCAGCCGCAGCGCCCGGTCGGCGGCGCGGAACACGGGCACGCCGCCCGCCTCCATGAGCGCCACCATCGGGTCGTAGAGCGGCCCGGCGTCCACCACCGCCACCCACGGCTTCTCGCTCGCGCGGAAGAGCCGCACCATGCGGTGGGCGATGGACCCGTCGCGGGTCACGTCCTCGCCGTGCGCCTCGCCCGCGGCCAGCGAGTTGTAGGCCTGGGTCAGCGGCACCAGGCCGGCGATGCCGAGGTCCACGCCCGGGTCGGCGAGGACCAGCCGCAGGATCTCCTCCGTGCCGGCGTCGTCCATGATGGGGGTGAGGTCCATCGGGTCGTGCACGCCGACGATCTCGGCGATGCGGGCGCGCTGCAGCACCTCGACCATCGCCGCGGCGGTGGCCGGGGCGAAGTCGGCGAGCGTGAAGGCGCCGAGGTTGTCGGCGATGGCCACGCACTCGAAGCCGGCGTTGCTCATGGCCCCGAGCCGCGTGCCGGCCGGGCGCCGCCCGCGCAGCGCGAGGAAGAGCCGGGCCAGGTCCTCGAAGTCCTCGAGGGTGTCGGCCACCACCACGCCCGCCGCCTCGGCCAGCCGCCGCGTCGCCGCGTAGTCGCCCGCCACCGCGGCGGTGTGGCTGGCGGCGGCCGCCGCCCCGGCGCTGGTGCGGCCGGCGCGGTAGAGCAGCACGGTGCGCCCGGCGGCGGTGATGCGGCGCGCGACCTCGAGGAAGCGCCGGCCGTCGAGCGGGCGGAAGCCCTCGAGGTAGACGGCGAAGACCTCGACCGCCGGGTCGCCCTCGAGGAACTCGAGGTAGTCGGCGGCGGTCAGGTCCATCTGGTTGCCGATGGTCATGATGTAGCGCGGGTTCATCGTCCCGAACTTGCTCGCCCTGGCCACGGCGAAGGCGCCGCTGCCGGCGACGAAGGCCAGCGGGCTCTCGGCGCCGCGCGCGAACGGCAGCTTGTAGTCGGGGATGAAGAGCGTGTTGTAGCGGCCGGGCACCGAGCGCACGCCGAGGCAGTTGCCGCCGTTGATGACCGGGCCGCCCCACGCGGTGGCGCGGGCGTCGGCGATGGCCTGCTTCATGCGCGCCACCAGCGGCGCGCTCTCCGGCTTCTCGTCGAGCCCGCCGGGGATGAGGATGACGCTCTCGGCGCGCTGCCCCTCGGCGATCGCGGCGATGGCCTCGGGCGCCTGCGCCGCCGAGATGCTGAGGATGAGCAGGTCCTGCCGCTCCGGCAGGGCCTCGAGCGAGGGCACGCACTTCACCCCGTCGATCCGCTCGCTGCCCGGCTTGACCACGGTGATGTCGGCGGCGGGGAAGCCGTCGGCCAGCAGGTTGCGCAGGATCATGCGCCCGGGGTTCACGCCCTTCTCCGACACGCCCATCACCGCCGCGGTGCGCGGCTGCAGCAGCTTCGCGATCCGGGCGACGGGCCGCGGCGCGGGGCCCGCGGCCGGGGGCCGGCCCAGCTTGAGCAGCGCGTCGAGGGCGACCAGGCGGCCGTCGGCGAGCACGAGCGGGTTGACCTCGAACTCGGCGATGGGGTCGGGCACGAAGGCCGCCGCCAGTTCGAGGAAGCGCTCGACCGCGTCGGCCAGCGCGGCCAGCGGCACGAGCGGCGGCCGGCCGCGCTGCGGCTCGGTGACGAGGCGGACCACGGCGACCCTGGCCAGCGCCCGCTCGATCGCCGCGCGGTCGGCCAGCCCGGGGGCGAGCAGGGCCAGCGCGCGGTCGTCGCGGATGCTGCGGGCGAGGAACTCGGTGTGGATGCCGCCGGCGCCGAGCGTGACGACCGGGCCGAAGTCGGCGGTCCAGCGCATGCCGAGCAGCAGCTCGTGGCCCGGCCCGCTCGCGTGCGGCACGAACTCGGCCAGCAGGTAGCCGTCCACCGCCTGGCCGGCGAAGCGCCGCTCCATCTCCGCCACCGCGGCGGCCACGGCCGCCGGGGTGTTCTCGATCACCTGCACGCCGCCGGCCTCGGTCTTGTGCAGGATGCCCGGGGCGACGACCTTGAGCACCGCGCGCGCGCCGGGGAACGGCGCCTGCCGCAGCGCCTTCGCGTCGGCGCCGCCCGCGAGCACCACGCGGCGGGGCGCCGCCAGGCCGGCGGCCTCGAGCAGGTCCATGCCCTCCGGCTCGGTCAGCACGCCGAGGTCCCGGTGGCGGGCGGCGGCGAGCAGTCTCTCGATGCGCGGCCGGTCGAGGCTCATGCCGAGACCCTCCAGCCCGCCTCGAAGGCGGCGAGGTTGACCGCGACCGCGCGCTCGCCCTTGGCGCCGAAGGTCTGGCGGATGGCGCCGTCGAACGACTCGCGCCTCAGCGGCAGCAGGTGCGCGGCGGCGCCCACCATCACCGTGTTGCGGGTGAGCGGGTCGCCGGCCTCGCGCGCCAGCCGCTCCGCGTCCACCCGGATGGCGTGCGGCAGCCGGCCGATGCGCTCGAGCACCCCGGCGATGGGCGGGTAGTCCGGGATGTTGACGAACGGCTCGGTGGCGGTGACCACCGTGGCCGAGGGCGAGAGGTAGTCGAGGTAGCGCAGGCTCTCGAGCGGCTCCATCGAGAGGATCAGGTCGGCCGTGCCCAGCGGCACCAGGTCGCTGGCGACGGCGTGGTCGGCGAGCCGCAGGTGGGAGAGCACGCCGCCGCCGCGCTGCGCCATCCCGTGCACCTCGGACTGCTTCACCTGGAGCCCCTCGGCCACGGCGGCCCGGCCGATGAGCGCGGCCAGGGACAGCACGCCCTGGCCGCCGACGCCCGCCAGCATGATGTCGTACTTCATGACGCCTTCACCTCCAGGAGCTTCTTCTTGCGCCGCGCCGTCTCGAGGCACTCCCGCACGGCGATGACGACCGACAGTCCCCGGTGCTCCATCTCGCGCCGCAGCAGCTCGGCGTTGGCCGCGACCTGGCGCGGCAGCGCCTCGACCACGTGCAGGCGCTCCGGCTTCACCCCCAGGCCCAGCACGATGTCGCGCAGCCGCGAGGACGGGGCGATGGTCTCCTGCCCGCCGGTCATCGCCACCGCCTCGTTGTCGAGGATGAGCAGCGTCATGTCGGTGTCCTCGTGGATGGCGTCGAGCAGCGGCGTCAGCCCCGAGTGCAGGAAGGTGCTGTCGCCGATGACCGCCACCGCCGGCCGCAGCCCGGCCTCGGCCGCGCCCTTGGCCATGCTCACCGAGGCGCCCATGCACAGGCACGACTCGATGGCCGCGTAGGGCGGGAAGGCGCCCAGCGTGTAGCAGCCGATGTCCGAGGTGACGGCGCTGCCCTCCATGCCGGCCAGCGCCTGCTTGAGGGCGTTGAACATGTGACCGTGCGGGCAGCCCTTGCACAGCTGGGGCGGGCGGCCGGGCAGCGGCCCGGGGTCGGCCGCGAGCCGGGGGTGCGCCGGCAGGCCGAGCGCCGGGCGCACGTTGTCGGGCGTCAGCTCGCCGTCGAGCGGGACCTCGCCGCTCAGCTTGCCGGCCACCGGCAGCGGCGCGCCGAAGACGCCGCGCACCTGCCGCTCGACGAACGGGTAGCCCTCCTCGAGCACGAGCAGGCGCTTCACGTGCCCGGCCAGGCGGTGCAGCAGCGCGAGCGGCGGGGGATAGGCGCCGATGTGCAGGTGCGAGGGACGCTGCGCCAGCTCGCCGGCGTTCTCCTCGAAGTAGTTGCGGGCCAGGCCGGTGGTGACCACGCCCAACTCGCGGTCGTCCGGGTTCAGCGTGAGCCGGTTCCAGCGGCAGTCCTCGCTCCAGGCCGTCATCTCCTGCTGCCGGCCGAGCAGGTCGCGCCACTGCCGCCGCGCGTTGCCCGGCAGCAGGATCCACGAGCTGGGGCGCGGCGCGCGCGCGACCGGGTTCTCCGGCCGGGCCCGGGCCGCGACCTCGATGTCGGTGCGGCTGTGCGCCAGCCGGGTCACCAGCCGCAGCAGCACCGGCACGCCGAAGCGCTCCGACAGGTCGAAGGCCTCGACCGTCATGTCGTAGGCCTCCTGCTGCGTGGCCGGCTCGAGGCAGAGCACGCGGGCGAAGTCGGCGTAGAAGCGGCTGTCCTGCTCGTCCTGCGAGGAGTGCATGCCGGGGTCGTCGGCCACCGCCACGACCAGCCCGCCGTGCGTGGACACCAGCGCCCCGTTCACGAACGGGTCGGCCGCCACGTTGAGGCCGACGTGCTTCATCGAGACCAGCGCCCGGCGTCCGGCGAAGCAGGCGCCCAGCGCCTCCTCCATCGCCGTCTTCTCGTTGGCGCACCAGGCGGCGAAGGGCCGCCCGTGCTTGCGGCGGTACTCGACCAGGTACTCGAGGATCTCGGTGGCGGGGGTGCCGGGATAGGAGTACGCCGAGGACAGACCGGCGTGCACCGCACCCAGCGCGACGCATTCGTCTCCAAGCAGGATCCTGCGGGGCATGTGACCTCCGGCGGGCACGTGGCGGGGTCGGCGGGACATCCGGCGCCGACCGATCGTGGAACGCGCCGGCCATCCTAGCCGAGGCCGCATCCCAGCAGAAGCGGCGGGCGGGCTCGGCCGTGCCTCGCGTCTCGCCGGGGCGGGGGCCGCGTGGTACCCTTGAGGTGGCCTGATTTCGAGCTCTCACCGCGCGTCGGCATCCCCGTCGGGGCCCCGGCCATGCGCCTTTGGAACCACTGCCTGGGGATCGGTCCCATGCCTCCTGCCTCCGTCTTCGCCTTCCCCACCCGCCGGCGCCGCGCGGCCGTCGCGCTGGCGGTCCTGGCTGCCGTCGCGCTCCTCGCCACCCCGGCCGCCGCCCTCAAGGTCGTGACCTGGAACGTCATCGGCTTCACCGGCGCCGACTCGGCGACCCGGAATCCCAACCTGCGCACGGTGGTCGCGGCGCTCGACCCGGACGCCATCATGCTCCAGGAACTGATGACCTCCGCGGCGCGCGACATGTTCCTCAACCAGGTGCTCAACGCCGTGCAGCCGGGGCAGTGGGCGGCCACCAGTTACTTCAGCTCCTGCGAGAGCGCGGTGTTCTACAAGCCCGCCAGGGTCACGCTCACCTTCTCGGGCGGCGTCATCCCCACCTCCGGGCCCCGCGACGTGCTCGGCGTGCGCCTGCGGGTGGCGGGCTACGCCTCGAAGCTGGCCGAGTTCCGCCTCTACTCGGTCCACTTCAAGGCCGGATGTGTTCCGCCATATGGGTCGGATTGTGACGCGGCCGACTCCTTAACCCGCCGGCTAGAGTGCACCGACCTGCGCAACAACATGAACCTGGCGCCCACGACGGTGACCCAGAACTACATGGTCGGCGGCGACACGAACTTCTACGGGGACTGGGAGGGGGGCTACCAGCGCCTCACCGAGAGCCAGGCCGACAACGACGGCCGCTGCTTCGATCCGGTCTACCTGCCGGGCACGTGGAACCAGTACGCCTACCGCATGCACCACAGCCAGTCCACGTGCAGCAGCGGCTGCCCGGCCGGCTGGTCCACCGGCGGGCTCGACGACCGGCTCGACTTCTTCCTCACCTCGCCGACGCTCCAGGACGGCGAGGGGCTGGACCTCGTCCCCGGCACGGCCTTCCCGTACGGCAACGACGGCCAGCACTACAACGCCAGCGTCAACGGCGGGGGCGTCAACTACGCCGTCGGCCTGACCGTGGCGAACGCGCTGTTCTACTCGTCCGACCACCTGCCGGCCGTCGTGGTGCTGCAGATCCCGGCCCGGGTGCTGGCCGCCTCGCGGCTCGACTTCGGCTCCGTCCTCGTCGGCGCGACCGCCGAGCTGCCGCTCACCGTGGCCAACGGCGCCGCCGCGCCGGCCGACGAGCTGGACTACTCGTTCATCGCCCCGGCCGGCTTCGGCGCCCCGGCGGGCTCGTTCACCGCCGCCGCCGGCGCGGCGGGCGGCATCCACGCCATCAGCATGGCGACCGCGACGGTGGGTCTCAAGGCCGACACGCTGCGGGTCTCCTGCGACGACCCGGACTCCACCGCCAAGGCGGTGCTGCTCGCGGGCACGGTGCTGGCCCACGCCGTGTCCTCGCTCGACTCGGCCACGGTCGTGACCGCGGCGCTGGTGGACCTCGGCGAGCACGCCGCGGGCGAGTTCGCCGACGCCCCGGTGCGGCTGCACAACGCCGGCTGGAACGCCCTGCAGGCGAAGCTCGAGGTGACGGACGGGGTCGTCACCGGCGGCGACGGCCGCTTCTCGATCGTCGGCGGCTTCGTCCCGGTGGAGCTGGCGGGGGTGGGCCACACGGTCGCCGTGCGCTTCGACGCGGACGGCGCCACGCCGGACTCCACCTACGAGGCCACGCTGGTCTTCACGAGCCTCGACGAGGACCTGCCGGGGGCCGCGCCGGCCGCGGACCTGACGGTCACCCTGCGGGCGCGGCCCACCGGGGGCGGCGTGGACGTGCCCCCGGTCCTGCCCGGGCGCACGGCCTTCCACGCCCCGAGCCCGAACCCGGCCCGCGGGGCGGTCACCCTGCGCTTCGACCTCGGCCGCGACGCCGACGTCGCGCTCGAGCTGTTCGACCTCTCCGGCCGCCGCGTCGCCACGGTGCTCGAGGGGCACCGGCCGGCGGGCCGCTACGCGCTGCGGATGGACGCGCCGGCGGACCGCGACGGCCGGTCCCGGGCCGGGCTCTACTTCCTGCGCTTCTCGGCCGGGGACTACGCCCGGACCCGCCGGCTCGCCCTGGTCCCCTAACCCCGGCCGGGCGCGCGCCGCGCGCCCGGCCGGAGCGCGTCCGGCGGCCGGAGGGGTTTTCTTGACACCATCCTGTCACGGACGATAGGGTCGGCGGACCTTGAACTCGCGACCCCGGCACCGCTACCCCCTCGCCCGCCTGCTCGCCGTCCTCGGTCTCGCGCTCTGCGCGAGCACCGCCTTCGCGCAGGACCGCGGCAGCCTGTCCGGGCGCGTCGTGGACCGCAAGACGCGCCACGCCATCCCCTTCGCCAGCGTCTCGATCGGCGGCGTGCAGCTGGGCGGGCTCACGGACTCCGAGGGCCAGTACCTGGTCAAGAACGTCCCGCCCGGCACCTACGAGGTGACCGTGCGCTTCCTCGGCTACCGGCCGGAGAGCCGCACCGGCGTGGCCGTCGCCGCCGGCCGCAACACCGTGGCGAACTTCGAGCTGTCCGACATCGTGGTGCGCGAGGAGAAGGCGATCGAGGTCAGCGCGGAGCGCCGGCTGGTCGAGGTCAAGCAGGGCCACACGGTGCGCAGCGTCAACGCCAGCGAGATCCGCAACCTGCCGGTGCAGACCATCGGCGACGTGCTGCAGCGGCAGGCCGGCGTCAGCAGCGAGGGCGACCAGATCCACATCCGCGGCGGCCGCGCCGACGAGACGATCTTCGTCATCAACGGCGTCACCAACCGCGACCTCGTCACCGGGCAGTCCACCGCCGGGCAGATCAACGCCCGCTCGGTGGCCGAGGTGAACGTCGCCACCGGCGCCTACGACGTGCGCTACGGCAACGCGCTGTCCGGCGTGGTCGAGATCCGGCTCAAGGAGGGCGGCGAGCAGCTGTCGGGCGGCCTGACGACGACGGCCGGCAGCTACGGCGGCCGCGCCTTCCAGCTCGTCGTCGGCGGGCCCGACCCGGTCTGGAGCCGCCTGCTGCGCACGGTCGGGCTGCGCCCGCCGGGCCAGCTGTCGAGCATCCTCGACGTCTCGGGCAGCCTCTACAACACGCGCTTCAGCTACCTGGACCCGGGCAGGCGGAGCTTCTACGACACGACCATCGAGCCGATCTTCGTGCCCGGCGACCGGCAGCGGCTGCGCTCGAGCTACGAGGACGCCTTCCTCGGCCACCGCTTCCGCTACGGGGACGTGTTCACCCCCGCCGCCGACAACCGCTGGGCGCTGCGCTACGGCCTGACCTGGAAGCCGAACGCGAGTGACAAGTGGACCCTGGACTTCTCGAAGCGCATCGCCTGCGACCAGGGGTTCAGCCGCACCTTCATCACCGCCCGCGGCGACCTCGGCGACCCGACCTACCCGTGGCGCTGGGCGAACCGCCTCGACCACGCCCCGACCATCTTCGAGGACAACGTCCAGAACTCGCTGTCGTGGCGGCGGTCGCTGGCCACGACCGGCTACACCGAGCTGCACTTCTCGCGCTACTTCTTCGCCCAGCGCCAGGACGTGATGGGCAAGTTGTGGAAGGACTACGTCCAGCCCGACGACATCTCCTACTTCGACCGCGACGACCCGCGGCGCAGCGACTACTTCTACGACACCGGCGACGACAACGAGTGGTCGGACCGGCGCACCACGACCTACCAGGTGCAGGGCATCTACGTGCAGCGCATGCGCCGGCACGAGATCGAGGTCGGCTTCGACCACCAGGCGCAGGCGGTGCAGTACGTCACCATCGAGGACCCGTGGGTCGAGGACCCGAACGGCCTGGGCGGCTCGCACGACGTGTGGACCGTGCACCCGTGGGTGGGGAACGTCTTCCTGCGCGACCGCCTCGACTACGAGGGCTTCACCGGCAACATCGGCATCCGCGCCGACTACTGGTTCATCGGCCGCGAGGCCGAGGCCGCGGTCGCCGACCCGACGAACCCGAACCTGACGCCGGAGACGCGCGAGAAGTTCTACGAAGAGACCAGGTCCATCTTCGGGCGGCGCGCGAAGGTGAAGTTCTCGCCGCGCGTCATCGTGGCCCACCCCATCACGCAGAACAGCAGCTTCTTCTTCAACTACGGCCAGTTCACGCAGAACCCCTCGTACCGCTACGTCTACTCGCGGCTCACCTCCGTCTCGAGCGAGTCGTTCCCGCTGCTGGGCAACCCCAACCTGAACCCGCAGGTCTCGGTCAACTACGAGCTGGGCGCCAAGCACATGTTCCTGCCGACCGCCGCGGCCAACCTGACCTTCTTCGTCAAGGACACCTACGACTACCCGACCGCGACGCTGTTCAGCGGCGGCGAGGCCGAGGCGGGGGAGGTGCCCAAGCCGGTGTTCGTCTACCTGAACGGGCACTTCGCGCGCTCGCGCGGCTTCGAGATCGAGCTGGAGAAGCGGCGCAGCAACTTCTGGGCGGGCAAGCTCACCTACACCTTCCAGCAGACGAAG
This sequence comes from uncultured bacterium, assembly GCA_964608905.1. Taxonomy (GTDB): domain Bacteria; phylum Eisenbacteria; class RBG-16-71-46; order RBG-16-71-46; family RBG-16-71-46; genus JANXPZ01. The sequence continues at coordinate 11,154 of CAZSQE010000021.1, forward strand.
GGGAAGAGCAGCGACCCGAACGAGCAGAAGGTGGTGCAGGAGAGCGGCGGCAACGCGGCCGACACGCGGCTGTCGGAGACCTACGTGTACTGGAACCGCCCGCACAAGCTCGCCGCCCACCTCGACATCCGCTTCGACCAGCGGGCGCCGCGGCCGTGGCTGCGCCACACCGGGCTCAACGTCTACATGTCCGGCTCGTCGGGCCGCGCCTACACGCCGCAGAACCCGCTCACCGACCAGGCCGGCGAGCCCAACTCGAAGAACGGGCCGTTCCAGATCACCACCGACGTGCGGCTGAACCGTTCGGTGCACGTCTTCTCGAAGCGGCTTGACATCAGCGTGGTGGGTGTCAACATCTTCAGCAACCACCTCATCAACCGCATCGACCCGGTGACCGGGCGCGGCCGCGTCTGGGGCGTGGGCTCCTACGACCCGGTGCTGTACCCCCTGACGGAAGGCAACGAGTACCTCAAGACGGCCGCGGTGGACGACCCCTCGAACTACGGCGACGGCGTGCAGTGGAGATTCTCGCTCGACTATGACTTCTGACCTGAGAAGGGCCGTCCTCCCGTTCGCGCTCGCCGGCCTGCTGCTCGGCGCGGCGCCCGCGCGCGCCCAGTTCGACCTGGGCAGCCAGCGCGCCGGCACCTCCTCGGGCGCGTTCCTGAAGATCGGCGTCGGAGCGCGCGCGGTGGCGCTGGGCGAGGCGTTCGTCGCCGTGGCCAACGACCCCTCGGCCATCGTCTGGAACCCGGCCGGCCTCGCCTCGCTGCTGCGCCAGGAGGTGCAGTTCTCGCACACCGAGTGGCCGGGCGACATCACCCACGACTTCCTCATCTACGTGCTGCCGTCGCGCAAGCTGGGCGGCTCGATCGCCATCCAGCTGGGCATGCTCTCGACCCAGCTCGACGAGACCGACGAGTACCACCCGTTCGGCACCGGGCGCTCGTTCTACTACAGCGACTTCGTGGCCGGCGTCGCCTACGGGCGGCGCTGGACCGACAAGCTGCTCATCGGCGCCGGCATCAAGTACGTGCGCGAAGACCTCGGCTCGCAGGTGGGCGGGCCGACCACCTCGGCCACCCTGGTGGACCTCGGCTCGATCTACTACCTGGGCTACGGCAGCGTGCGCATCGCCACCTCGCTCAGCAACTTCGGCGCGGAGATGACGCCGGGCGGCAGCTACGTCTCGCCCTACTCGGGCGAGACCCGCAGCTACGACGGCTTCGACCCGCCCATCCAGTTCCGCTACGGGCTGGCCTTCGAGGCGATCGAGACCGCGCACCAGCGGCTCACGGTGGCGACCGAGATCGCGCAGCCGGCCGACAACGCGCAGCGCATCAAGGCCGGGCTCGAGTGGACGGTGCAGCGGCGCTACTCGCTGCGCTGCGGCTACAACTTCAACTCCGACATCATGCGGCTCTCGGCCGGCGCCGGCATCGCGGTGCCGCTCAAGCTGGCCCAGGGCACCATCGACTACGCCTACACCGACGGCGGCCCGCTGCTGGGCATCAACCGCCTGTCGCTGGGGTTCCGCTTCTGATGGCCGCCCGCACCCGGCAGACGGTCCTCGCCGCGCTGGCGGCCGCCGTGCTCGGCGGCGCCCTCGGCGGCTGCGGCACCTCCTTCAAGCTGCCCACCGAGAACCGCGTGAACCCGGTCATCCCCGGGCAGGGCACCTACCAGCGCATCGCCACCTGGGACGGGATGACGAACATCCAGGACATCCTGCTCACGCCGAGCGGCGAGCTGTTCCTGCTCTTCCAGGACGACGTGGCGAAGACCGGCGAGGTGCGCCGCTATCCCCAGTCGGTGCCCAACCCGATCTCGGCGCCGCTGGCGGGGCTGCGCAACCCCGCGGCGGTGTGCTTCGGGGCCAACCGCATCTTCGTGCTCGACCAGGGCGACAGCACCGCCGCGCGCGGCGACTTTCCCTGCACCTACTACGCGGAGTACCGGCCCGACGTGGACACGACCACCGTGCCGATGCTGGGCTTCTCGCGGCCGATCGTCGACCGCGCCGCCTACTGGCACGTGCGCGAGTACCTGCTCGACGGCACGCCGGTGGACGCGTTCACCGACACGTCCTTCGCGTGGGTCAACGGCATCGCCGCCGACGCCGCCGGGCGCGTCTACGTCTCCGGCGTGATCATGTTCTGCCGGGTGGACCCCTTCAACGAGCGCGTCCGCACCCTCGAGTACCGCTACCGCGTCCGCCGCTACGAGCGCGGCAGCGGGGACCGCTTCGTGTGCGACGGCCCGTGGCGCCGCGACCGCTCCTACTACCTGGTCGAGGGCACCGGCTTCGGCTCGACCCGCGACCCGCGCGGCATGCAGTGGGCGGCCCCGCAGGGATCGGCCCTGTACTTCGCCGACACCGGCAACAACCAGGTGCAGCGCTACGGCGACCCGGTGGGCGGCGCCTGGTCCTTCAAGCTGGACATCGGCGGCGCGGGGACGGACAGCATGCTCCTGGAGCAGCCGCTCGACGTGGCCGTGGACTCGACCGGCTACGTCTACGTGACCGACAGCGGGAACCTGCGCGTCCTGCGCTACGACCCCGACGGCAACTTCGTGCAGCGCGTGGACCGGAACCCGGACGACGTGACCGCCCCGCTCGTCCGCCCGGTGTCCGCCGCGGCGGACAACCGGCAGGTGTACGTCGCCGACCGCGGCGCCGGCCAGGTGCTCCGCTACTGGAGGCGGGATTGAGAAGGGCACTGATCCTGGCGATGGCCGCGCTGGCGTGCGCGGGCGCGGCGGCGGCGATGGACCACGGTCCGGTGCCGGCCGCGCCGGCCAACATCAACGGCATCATGGCGCGCGTGGTCCCGGACACGGTCCGGTTCGACCAGGAGATCGCCAACGGCAACGCCATCTGGATGACGATGACGAACTACGGGTTCTACGGCAACAACTTCTACAAGCGCGACGCCTCGCTCGAGTACCCGGCCGGCCGCGGCTACGAGCACCTCGTGCGTGCCGGCCTGTGGGTGGGCGGCGTGGCCACGAGCGAGACCGGCGAGTTCATCGGCGTGACCACCGGCACGGTGGACGGCTCGCAGGGGCCGAACAGCACCGAGGCCAGCGAGTTCACGCCGGGCGGGCTGGACATCCTCAAGCGCTCGACGCTGCCGACCAGCCCGTACTACGACCCGCTGCGCGCCGTCAGCGAGCTGGACTTCGTCTCCACGTTCAACGACCTGAGCCCGTGCCAGATCGCCAACAGCGAGATCCACCGGCCCATCGGCGTCGAGGTCCACCACGAGACCTACCAGTGGAACTTCGCCGAGTTCGCGAACATCGTCTTCCTGCACATCACGGTGAAGAACCGCGGGCCGCTGCTCAAGAACGCCTGGATCGGCTTCACCACCGAGTTCTGCAGCGGCTGCAAGAAGTGCTACACGAACTGGCCGCCCAGCTCGGGCGACCCGACCGGCCCGGGCGGCTGGTTCGACAAGAAGTGGATCGTCTTCGACGACTCGCTGTCGCTGCTGCGCGAGCACTACTGCATGCAGTTCGCGCAGCCCCCGGCCGATCCCATCAGCGGCTGCAACGCCAACCTCGCGCCCTACTGGATCGGGCTCAAGTACCTGGGCTCGCGCGGCCTGGCCGAGGACACGACGACGCGGCGGCTCTCGTTCTCGGCGTGGAGCTGGACGCCGGGCAGCCCCTTCCGCGACGAGGACATCGAGCGCTACGCGCTGATGAGCACGGGCGTCATCCAGCCCGTGGCCGGCGACAGCCTGATGCCGGGCACGGGTGACCCGGTCGAGGTCTTCGCCGTCGGGCCGTTCCCGCTCATCTACCGCGACAGCA
>CAZSQE010000022.1:0-14603 GCA_964608905.1 uncultured bacterium
ATGCGCTCGTGGGCGAGCGGGTACTCGGCCCGCACGTAGAGCCAGCCGCTGGCGCAGCCGGCGGCGAAGGCGGCGATGGTCATGGACTCGACGACGGCGAAGGGGTCGCCGGTGAGGAGCACGCGGTCCTTGAAGGTGCCGGGCTCCGACTCGTCGGCGTTGCAGACGAGGTGGCGGGGCGTCGCGGGCTGCGAGCGCACGGCGGCCCACTTGCGCGCCGCCGGGAAGGCGGCGCCGCCGCGGCCGACGAGTCTCGCGGCCTCGACCTCGGCGATGACCGCCCCGGGCGCCATGGCCAGCGCGCGCGGCAGCGCCCGGTAGCCGCCGGCGGCGACGTACGCCTCGAGGCTCGAGGGATCGACGAGCCCCACGCGGCGGAGCAGGACGAGCCCCTCCTCGCCGCGCTGCGGCAGGGCGAAGCGGGCGGCGGCGTCGGGCGGCACCGTCCCGCCCGCCAGCAGCGCCTTCACCGACCCGGCGGTCACCGGGCCGAGCAGCCGCTCGAGGGGCGGGTCACCCGCCTCGGTCAGCAGCGCCGCCGGGCCGTGGTCGCAGAGGCCGAGGCAGGGGGAGCGCATCCAGCAGGCCGCGGGCGGCTCGTGGCCGTGACGGTGTGCGAGCTCCGGTCCGCACTCGTGGGCGAGCTGCCCGCAGAGCTCGGCCGCGCCGTGCGCCCGGCAGCGGATGTCGTCGCAGACGTGCACGACCCGGCGGGGCCGCGGCGTGGTGGCGAGCAGGGCGTAGAAGGTGGCCACCGACCACGCCTCGGCCGGCGGGATGCCGAGCTGCTCGCACACGAGCCGCATGCCGCCGTCGCTCACCCAGCCGACGCGCGCCTGCAGCGCCTGCAGCGCGGGCAGGAGCAGGTGGCGGCGCTCGCGTTGTTCCCGGCCGGCGGCGGCGGTGTTCATCTCCGGTCCGCCGGTGCGGGGCGCCCCCTGCCAGGCGGACGCGGGCGGGCCGAGCACGGCCGCGACCGCGGCGCGCTCCTCGTCGCTGGGCCGGGCGTCGTGCAGGCGGAGGTCCACGCGTCAGCCCTCGCGGTCCGCCGGCGCGGCGCGTTCCACGCGCACGGCGCAGGCCTTGAACTCGGACGTTCCCGACTTGGGATCGGCGACGTCGGTGGTGAGCAGGTTCGTGGCGACGTCGTCCGGGAAGTGCAGGGTCATGAAGACGGTGCCGGCCCGCAGGCCGGGATCCACGTGCGCCGGCGCCACGACCGCGCCGCGCCGCGAGGAGATGCGCACGGGCTCGCCCTCGGCGACGCCCAGCCGCGCGGCGTCCTCGGGCGAGAGGTCGAGCGACTCGCCCCGGTGCAGCGGCGAGCGGTAGCGGTTGCTCTGCACGCCGGTGTTGTACGACTCCAGCCGCCGCCCGGTGGTGAGGGTGAACGGGTAGTCGGCGTCGGGCTTCTCGACCGGGCCCTCGTGGCGCACCACCGAGAAGGGCGCCGCGGGACCGCCGCGGGGCCGCTCCCACAGCCGCGCGTGCAGGAACGGCGTGCCGGGGTGCGACTCGTCCGGGCACGGCCACTGGATGCCGCCCAGCTCCTCGAGCCGCGCGTAGCTCATCCCGCCGGCGAACCCGGGGGCGACGGTGCGGAACTCATTCCACACGGATTCGGCGATCGGCGGCCCGAGGTCCGCGCCGAGGCGGCGCGCCAGCTCGGCCAGGATCCACAGCTCGTCGCGCGCCCCGGGCGGCGGATCCAGCGCCTTGCGCACGCGCTGCACCCGGCGCTCGCTGTTCGTGACCGTGCCCTCGGCCTCGCACCACGAGGCGGTCGCCGGCAGCACGACGTGCGCCAGCTGCGCGGTGCGCGTGAGGAAGATCTCCTGCACGACCAGGTGGTCGAGCGAGCCGAGGAGCCCGAGGACGTGCGAGAGGTGGGCGTCGGACTGGGCGGGGTTCTCGCCGATGACGAACAGCGAGGTCAGGGCGCCGCGGTCCATCGCCCGGAACATCTCGGTCAGGTTCCAGCCGCAGCGCGGCTGGATGGGCACCTGCCAGTGCCGCTCGAAGCGCGCGCGCACCGCCGGGTCGAGGATGTCCTGGAAGCCGGGCAGGCGGTTGGGGATCGCGCCCATGTCGCCGCCGCCCTGCACGTTGTTCTGGCCGCGCAGGGGGTTGAGGCCGGAGCCCCACCTGCCGACGTGGCCGGTGAGCAGGGCGAGGTTGACGAGCGCCAGCACGTTGTCCACCGCGTCGTGGTGCTCGGTGATGCCGAGCGTCCAGCAGATCATGGCGTTCTTCGCCCGGGCGAACGCGTGCGCGGCCTCGCGGATGACCGCCGCGGGCACGCCGGTCGCCTGCTCGGCCCACTCGAGCGTGCAGGGCTCGACCGCGGCCCGGTAGGCGTCGAAGCCGGAGGTGGCGTGCTCGACGAAGGCCCGGTCGAGCAGCCCGGCGCGGATGATCTCGCGACCCATCGCGTTGGCCAGCGCGATGTCCGAGCCCACGGCGAGGCCCAGCCAGACATCCGCCCACTGGGCCGTGGACGTCCGCCGCGGGTCCATCACGTACAGGCGGGTGCCGCGGTGGATGCCCTTGAGGAGGTGGTGGAACCAGATGGGGTGCGTCTCGCGCGCGTTGGAGCCCCAGAGGAGGACGACGTCCGCCTCCTCCACCTCGCGATAGGAGTTCGTCCCGCCCCCCGCCCCGAAGACCGTCGCCAGACCGACGACGCTGGGGGCGTGTCAGGTGCGGTTGCAGCTGTCGATGTTGTTCGTGCGGAACGCGACGCGCGCCAGCTTCTGCGCCAGGAAGTTCACCTCGTTGGTGGACTTCGAGCAGCTGAAGATGCCGAGCGCGTCGGCGCCACGCGCCTCGAGGTTACGCCGGAACCCCGCCGCCGCGCGGTCGAGCGCCTCGTCCCAGGAGGCGGGACGGAGGACGCCGTCCTCGCGGACGAGCGGCTGGGTCAGTCGGGCGCAGGGCCCCGGAGCGGTGCGACGATCCATCGTGACCTCCCGTGGGAGCGGCCGGACGGTGCGACGGCGCACAGCATGGCCGAGGCTCCCGCCCGGGAGCAAGGGAAAGGTGCCGGGGACGGTGGCCGGCCGGGCCGCCGCGGTGGGGGTTGCCGGCCGCGCGAGTCCCGATGGTAGAGTCGAGCGACCGCCGCGGGCCCCTCCCCGAATCCGGGCCCGGGCGACGATCCATGGGCGGAGGGCCACCGATGTCGATCGAGCAGGAATGCCTGCGCGGCGTGGCCGACGGCCGCCGATGTTGATCGCGCTCACCCGGCCGGTCAGCCCGTCGCTGGCGCGGTGCGAGCTCACCCACCTGGCGCGCGAGCCCATCGACGTCGCGCGGGCCGCGATGCAGCACGCCGCCTACGAGCGGATGCTGGCCTCCTGCGGCGCGACCCTCGTCCGCGTGCCGGCCGCGCCCGAGTCCCCGGACGCGGTCTTCATCGAGGACACGGCGGTGGTCGTGGACGAGGTCGCGGTCCTCGCGCGGCCGGGCGCCCCGTCGCGCCGGGCCGAGCCGGCGGCGGTCGCGGCGGCGCTGGCCGCGTACCGGCCCGTCCGGGAGATGACCGCCCCGGGAACGCTGGACGGCGGGGACGTGCTGCGCCTCGGCCGCACGCTCTACGTGGGGCGGTCGGGCCGCACGAACGACGAGGGCATCGGGCAGCTGCGGGGCTTCGTGGCGCCATTCGGCTACGCCGTCGTTCCGGTCGAGGTCACGGGGTGCCTCCACCTGAAGAGCGCGGTCACGGACCTGGCGGACGGATGCCTGCTGCTGAACCCGGCGTGGGTGCCGGCCGCCGCCTTCCCCGGCTGGGAACCGGTGCCGGTGGACGAGCGCGAGCCCCACGGGGCCAACGCGCTGCGCGTCGGGGGCGCCGTCGTCTACCCGTCGCAGTACCCGCGGACCCGCGACCGCCTCCTCGCGCGCGGTCTGCGCGTCGCCACCACGGACTGCGATGAACTGGCCAAGGCCGAGGGCGCGGTGACGTGCTGCAGCGTCGTGTTCGAGGCGAACCCGGCCGCCGGGTGAGGCCCGCCCGCGGCGGACGGGAGTGACGGGCGCCCGTCCCGCTCAGGCCGCCCTCTTCATCTCCTCGCGCGGCCGTTCGAACTCGTCCCGCAGCCCGCCGAGGCGGCCCCTCGCCTGGCCGGATAAGGCCGCGGGGGGCGCGCCGGAGCCGCTGGCGCCGACAGCCACGAATTGGTGGTCCCGGCGGGGCCGCGGGGGTGTACCATTGCTGAGGCTGGCAGGCTGCCGTCCGGCCGCGTGCACTGCGTCGCACCCACCTTCTCGGCGAGGTACCACCATGCTGGACAACAGCGTTCGGGCGGCAGGCGGGCGGCGACCGCGGGGTCACGCTGCAGTCTCCGGCAGGACCGCGGGCCTTCTCCTGGCCGTCGTCGTCGCCGTCCTGGCGGCCGCCGGACCGGCGTGGGCCGCGTCGTACACCTGGAACGTGGACGCCTCGGGGAGCTGGTTCGACTCCGGGAAGTGGAACCCGACCGGGATCCCCGGCGGCTACGAGGCCGCGGCCAACATCTGGCGGGACCCGATGATGAGCGTCGTCGTCTCGACGGGCAGCAGCGTGAGCCTCAACTCGCTGCAGCTCGGCCCCGGGAACACGGTGCTCATCACCGCCCCGTTCGGAGAGATGTACTTCGGCAAGACCGACCTGTCGGGCCAGCCCGTGATCACCAACAACGGCACCATCAGCGTCACGCAGTACGGGGTTCTGCGGGTGGACGGCAGTCTGTCCACCTGGACCGGCTACGAGCTGAGCATCCGGGGCGAGGGCGAGATCCGGCTCGGCTCGGGCGGCTCGATGAGCCCGGTGAACTTCGGCCGGATGACCCTCGACGTCGACCCGACGTTCTACACGTTCAACACGGTCGTCGGCAGCGGCGGCGAGACGTCCCCCGCGCAGGTCATGGGCTTCAGTTCGACGATCCCGCTGGTCAACCGGGCGGCGATCTACGCCGACATGGGCTACCTGAAGGCCGGCAACATCCTGAACGAGCCGCTGTCCTGGAACGGCGAGTCGTACGGCGGCGTCCTGGGGGCGAGGAACCACGGGACCCTCATCCTGGCGGGTGCCATCACGGGCGGGTACATCCTGCCGACCGACGCCGCGGTGCGGCTGGACTACGCGACGCTCAGCAACACGACCATCGGTCCCGGCGCGACCACGGTCAGCGGCATAACTCCGACGTGGAACTCGTGCACCCTCCTGCCCGGCGCGGCGATGGGCATCCCGGCCGGGGCCCGGCTCGACCTGTACAACTCGGTGATCACCAACCACGGCACGATCCGCGTCGAGGCCGGCGGCTACCTGAAGAACTTCCAGTCGCAGGCGGTCCTGCAGGGCGGCGGCCGGGTGGTGCTGGCCAACCCGAACGGCATGCTGGAGGCGGACGGGACGGCCACCAACTGGTTCATCAACCAGGACGGCCACACCATCGAGGGTGGCGGCACCATCACCGCCTGGATCGCCAACTTCGGCACGGTGCTGGCGAACGACCAGACCCTCACGGTCTGGGGCGACCTCTTCGGCGCCGGGGAGGTGCGGATCGAGGGCCAGGACGCGTCGCACCTGGCGACCCTCTCCTACCGGGCGACCTCGGCGCTGACGACCGGCTCGCTCTTCATCAACGAGTTCGGCCGCCTGCTGCTGGTCAGCACGACCGGCCTGAACGTGCTGGACGACTTCTCGTTCGCCCTGCGCGACGAGACGGCCTGGCCCTTCGCGGGCGAGGTCCTGACGATGACGGGCGACGGCGCCTGGCAGGAGCTGGAGGTGGGCGGCGAGGACCTCGGCCTGCTGCCGGCGGGGTTCACGAACAACTTCCAGCACGGGACGCTGCGCATCGAGGCGGGCGCGAACGTGTTCCTGAGCGACGCCGTGGACAACGGCAACCGGCACTCGCCGGAGGCGCTGTACGTGCAGAACCTGGTGCTCGAGGCCGGGGCGACGCTGAACCTGAACGGGATCAGGCTCTACACGTACGTGTCCCCCTCGGGCACGCCGCAGCTGGTGATGATCGACGAGAGCAACGTCGGGGACTACAGCCACCTGTTCGCCGGGACCCTGGCGAGCTGGCCGTTGAGCGGCGTGGAGGACCCGGCCGCGACCGGCGTGCGGCTGCGGAACCACCCGAACCCCTTCGGCGCCGCGACGCGGCTCGAGTTCGTCCTACCCGAGGCGGCGCAGGTGCGGCTGGACGTCTACGACGTCACCGGCCGGCACGTGGCGAAGCTGGCCGAGGGCGAGCGGGCCGCCGGGCGGCACGCGGTCGAGTGGAACGGGGAGACGGAGCGGGGGGAGCGCGCGCGCGGCGGCGTGTACTACGGCGTGCTGACCGCGGGCCGCTCGAGGACGGTCGCGCGCATGGTGCTGTCGAGGTAGGCGGGCCGCTGGGGTATCATGGAGAGGTCGCGACCGGGTCGCGTCCACGATCGCCACAGGAGGTCCAACCGCATGCGTTCGCCCGTCCGGCGTCCCGCCGCCCTGATCCCGCTGCTCGCGCTGCTCGTCGCCGCCGGCGCATCCCGCCCCGCGTCCGCCGCGGACACGGCGGTCCGCGCCAAGATCGCCCCGTGGGTCGTCGAGCGCACGGCCGGGGAATGCGACGCGGAGTTCCTGGTCGTGCTGGGCGAGCAGGCGGACCTCTCCCCCGCGGCGGCGCTGCGGGGGCGGGCGGCCAAGGGACGCTTCGTGCGGGACGCCCTGTACGAGAAGGCGCGGGCGACGCAGGCGCCGCTGGTGGCGTGGCTGGAGGCGCGGGGCCTGCCCTACCGCCCGTTCTACATCGTCAACGCCCTGCTGGTGACCGGGCCGCTCGCCGCGGCCGAGGCGCTGGCGGCGCGCCCGGACGTGGTCCGCATCGAGGGCAACCCGGAGCTCCAGGAGCTGCGTCCGGTCGTGCCGACGCCGGAGGAGCTGCAGGCCGCGCTCCGCACCGCCGCGCCCGCCGCCATCGAGCCGGGCGTGGCCGCGATCCGCGCGCCCGAGGTCTGGGCGGCGGGCGTGACCGGGCAGGGCATCGTCGTCGGCGGCGCCGACACCGGCATCAAGTGGGACCACCCGGCGCTGATCGGGCAGTACCGGGGCTGGAACGGGGCCAGTGCCTCGCACGACTACAACTGGCACGACAGCGTGCACGAGGTGACCGGCGACTGCCCGCCCGACTCGCCCGTGCCCTGCGACGACCACGGCCACGGCACGCACACGGTGGGCACGGTCCTCGGGCTCGACGCCGGCGGCACGAACCAGATCGGCGTGGCGCCCGGCGCGCGCTTCATCGGCTGCCGCAACATGGGCGAGGGCTGGGGCACGCCGGCCCGCTACCTCGAGTGCATGGAGTGGTTCCTCGCACCCTACCCCGTGGGCGGCACGCCGGCCGAGGGCAACCCGGACATGGCCCCCGACCTGACGACGAACTCGTGGTCGTGCACGGTGGCGGAGGGCTGCGGTCCGGCGACGCTCCAGGCGGCGGTCGAGGCGCAACGGGCGGCGGGCATCATGTTCGTTGCCGCGGCGGGCAACAGCGGCTCGAGCTGCTCGACCGTGAGCGAGCCGCCGGGCATCTACGACGCGACGTACACGGTCGGCGCCTACTCGGTGGGCACGGGGGACATCGCCTCCTTCAGCAGCCGGGGCCCGGTGACGGCGGACGGCAGCGGCCGGGCCAAGCCGGACATCGCCGCGCCGGGGGTCTCGGTGCGTTCGGCCTACCTCGGCGACGTCTACGCGAGCATGAGCGGCACCTCGATGGCCACGCCGCACGTGGCGGGGGCCGTCGCCCTGCTGTGGGCGGCGCGCCCGGCGCTGCGCGGCAACGTCGCCGAGACCGAGGCGGTGCTGAACGAGTCGGCGGTGGACGTGGCCTCGACGCTGTGCGCGAGCGACGGCGTGCCGAACAACGTCTTCGGCTGGGGCAAGCTGGACGTCAGGGCGGCGGTGGACCTGGCCGCGGTGTCGGTGCCGCCGGCCGGGCCGGTGACGGGGCTGGTCTCGCTCGCCCCCGCGGCGCCGAACCCCGCGCGCCGCTCGACGCTGCTGCGGCTGACGCTGGCGCGCGGGAGCTTCGTCGACCTGGCGGTCGTCTCCCCAAGCGGGCAGCGGCTGCGCACGCTGCTGCAGGGCGCCCGCCCGGCGGGTGAGGAGGCGGTGCGCTGGGACGGGCGCGACGCCTACGGCCGCGCGGTGGCGCCGGGGGTCTACTTCCTGCGGGCGCGCGTCCCGGGCGAGACGGCGACGCAGCGGGTGATCTGGCTGGGCCCGTAGGGCGCGTCCTTCCTTGCCCCATCTTCTCCCGGGCTGATAGCCTGTCCGCGGGTTCGGTTGCCCTGTCATGGCCCGTGCCGGGTTGGCGCCCGCACGGGCCCCTCCCACGGCGCGAGGGACGGACCGCGACCAGCGCTCCGCCCGCCCCCGCGCGACCGCCGGAAGAGGACGCGCCATGCACGAGGCTGAGCGGCTGAAGCGGGACCTGATCGCGCAGTGGGCCTTCGACACCCGCCCCATCCTGGGCCGGCTCCACCTGTGGCTCGAGGACGTCGAGGTCGAGTGGATCCGCGGCAGGCAGGCCGCCGAGTTCACCAGCCAGATCTCCTTCCTCGACGGGCGCATGGAGCGCCTGATGGCCATGACGGTGGCGGTCACCGCGCTCGGCACCCAGCTCTTCGGCCGCTACGGCGAGGGCAAGGGCAGGGACAAGCACGGGCTCAACCAGGTCAAGAAGGACGCCGACGCCATCTCGGCCTACGCCATGAGCGAGGGGCTCTGGTACGCGTCGCGGCACCTGCCCGAGAACCACGCCATCATGGTCTGCCTCGGCGAGGGCCTGATGCCCAAGGCGGGCGAGACGCCCGAGATGGGCTCGAACCCGCAGCTGGGCTACGGCCGCATCTACGCCCGGCCCCAGGTGGCGCGCTGGCTCGAGCAGCGGGTCCACCGGATGCTGAACGAACCCCAGTACTGCTGGGACACGTTCTACCGCGAGGTGAAGGCGGCGGGCGTCACCGTCTGGGGCGCGGCCATCGACACGCTCGAGAACACCTCCCGCTTCGCCAATGGCGAGCCGACCGGTTCGCTCACCGTGCTGCACCTCTTCGACCAGCCGCTGCGCATGCGGCGCCCCTACGAGGGCTACGTCGGCAACCTGTTCCTCCCCCGCCTCGTGGTCGAGACGGCCGCCGAGCAGTCGCTGCTCATCGATTACCGCACGCCGCGCGGCAAGGTGATGGAGACGATCGAGGCCGCCTACCCCGGGCTGCGCCGGGAGCACGTCCACGTCTGGACGCTGGGCGGCAAGAGCCGGGCGGCGCGCATCGGCAAGCTGTGGGAGGAGTGGCGGACGGCCGGCGCGCACGTTGTCGAGGACGGCTGGACGCTGCCGACGGGGATGAAGGCCTTCGACGAGTCCGGCACCTACGCCCCGACCTACTGCATCGGCCCCTGGACCGACGGCGAGGGCCGCCTGCACCTGTTCCTGTGCGACGGCTACGCGGCCTCGGCGGAGGCGATGCAGGCGGCCAGCCTGGCGCCGATGCTGGGGCTGGAGGCCTCGCTGGCGGTCTTCACGTCGAAGTTCGAGCTGTCCTACGACTGCGAGCAGCACATCATGCACCTCGACCCCGACGCCGCCGAGTTCGGCGAGCGGTTGTCGGCGCTGCTCGGGCACGCGGTGGACGACGGCGAGCGCGCCGTTTACCGCGACCTGGTCCTCGAGGCGCGCGACGCCGGGGTGCCGCTGGACAAGGCCGTCATCACCGCCGACGACTTCTTCCCGGAGAAGCGCTGGGAGGTGGCGGCGCTCTCCGGCTACATGTGCGACGACCCCTACTCGGGGGCGCCGGGGGTGCAGGAGAAGGCGCCGGGCGTGTACCGGGTCGCCGTGCGGCTGGCCACGGCCCGCGGTGACAAGCGGGTGTTCTTCACCCTGCGGCTGATGGAGGAGCGACGGGAGTCGCGGCTGGTGTTCAACCCGCTGCTCACGCGCTTCTTCTACGGCGAGGACTTCCGCACCCGCGCGGTCAAGATCTCGGACTCGGGGCGCATCCGCAACGAGCTGCAGACGCTGTGCTCGGAGGCCATCGAGTACCTCGACCAGCAGCGCATGCGCATCCACTTCGACCGCATCCCGCCCGAGGTCATCTCGCCCGAGAACCAGGCGGTGCTGCTCGAGGTGCTGCGCTGGTACCAGCGGCACCACCCGCTGTGGTTCTCCTGGCTGATGGTGGAGGGGCCCGGCGACGCGGAGTAGCGTCGGGCGCGGCCGCCGACGGGACCCGGGGGCACCCCCCGGGTCCCGCGTCCGTCTCAGGCGGGCGCGCGGCGCTTCAGCTCGCGGAAGGTGGTCAGCTCCTTGAGCAGCCCCTGCAGCACGGCGCCCTGGCCCCGGCGCTTCTCCCCCGCCAGGCGCCGGCGCAGCCGCTCGGTGTCGGCGAGCTTCAGGCCGACGAACTGGTCGAGGAAGGCGCGCTCCTTGAAGCCCTGGTCGCGCTCGCGCGCGCGCTGCACGTAGATGCCGGCGACGGCCCCGGCCGGGTCGAGGCCGAAGACGAACTCGATGGCGCCGTACTCGCCCTTCTGCGAGGCGGCGATGATGGTGCCCACCGGCCGCCCCGCCTCCCCGGTCATGGCGTAGTACTGGAACTGCTCCCGCTGCCCGGGCAGCAGCGGGAAGCCGGTCGCCTGCTCGATGGCCGCGCGCTGCGCGGCGGCGATGGGCAGGGTGACGGTCCGGTAGTCCCGCGCCGCCGGGAAGATGCGCGTCATGGTGCGCTCGGGGTTGCGCCAGACGCAGGAGAAGACCTCCTGGGCCCCCGCGGGCTCAGTAAGGAAGAGCGAACAGGCGATACAGCTGAGCAGTGAACCGGTGATGCGGCGCAGCCTCGTGCGCATAGCGGTAACCCCCGCGGATGGTGAGCCAGGTGGGGCGGAAGGTGAGACCGAGGAACCAGGCGTCGGCGCTCTCCCCCGCTTGGCGGACGAGCGAGCCGGCGGCGTTGAGCTCCCACTGCGGCCGCACGGCGAAGTCGAGCGCGGCGTAGGCCGCGGCCAGGGCCGCGCGGTCGAGCGAGCCGGCGGACGTCTCGAGGCGGACGGTCGCCCGCCCGCGGTACAGGGTGGCGTCGAGGGCGGCCAGGCGGCGCGGCACGTCCGTCTCCATGCCCGCGTGGTGCGCGATGCGGCTCCGCCCCGCGGCCAGGGAGAGGCCGAGGCTGGCGTCGCCGGATTCGCCCAGCGTGGCGCCGATCCGCCCGGTGAGGAGGCCGGGCCCGGGCCAGTCCGGGTCCCGGTGCGGGCCGAGGCCCTGGGTGGCGGCGAGGCCGTAGTCCCAGTCCCCGACCTGGCCCGAGAGCATCAGCCCGTCGTCGGCGTCGAAGCCCAGCGTGCGCTCCTCCACGGTGTGGAAGAGCAGCCGGTCGCTGGCGAAGCCCGTCAGCAGGCCGAAGGGCGGGCGGAAGCGCCCGGCGGTGACGTTCCACGCGCCCAGCGGCCCCTTGTAGCGGGCGTAGAGCTCGTGGAGCATGAGGTCGTCGAAGTCCTCGCGGGCCTCGGCGAGGCCGTAGAGGATGAGGCGGTCGCCGGCCGCGTCGGCGAAGGTGTGCCGCAGGCCCGCCGCGGCGGCGTGGACCCCGGCGTCGGCGGGTCCCCCCTCCGGCGCCGTGGCGCGCACGTCGCCCTCCAGGACGAGCACTCCCGAGGCGGTGGCCGCCGGCGCGGCGGCGAGCCACCCCAGGAGCGCCGCGCTACGCCACCAGCCGGCCGTCTTCAATGTGCACCGTCCGCGTGCAGCGCCGCGCCAGCTCGGCGTTGTGCGTCACGACCACCACGGTGAGCCCCTGCCGGTGGAGGTCCTGGAAGAGGTCCATGACGACCGCGGCGTTGCGGTTGTCGAGGTTGCCGGTGGGCTCGTCGGCCAGCAGGATGCGCGGGTCGTTGATCAGGCTGCGGGCGATGGCCGCCCGCTGCATCTCGCCGCCCGAGAGCTGCCCCGGCCGGTGGTGCAGGCGGTGGCCCATCCCGACCCGCTCCAGCAGCCCGCGGGCGCGTTCCTGCCGGTCCGGGCGCCGGCTGAAGAGGGCCGGCAGCTGCACGTTCTCGAGCACGGTGAGGGTCGGGATGAGGAAGAACTGCTGGAAGACGAAGCCGATGGCCGCCCGGCGCACCGCGGCCAGCTCGGCCTCGCCGGCGGCGTGGATCGCGCGGCCGTGCACGAGCACCCGGCCGGCCGAGGGCCGGTCGAGGCAGCCCATCAGGTTCAGGAGCGTGGTCTTGCCGGAGCCGGAGTGGCCGACGACGGCGACGTAGTCCCCGTGCGGCACGGCGAGGGTGACGTCCTCCACCGCGTGCACCGTCTCGGGCCCGCGCTGGTAGTGCTTCGAGACCCCTTCCAGCCGGATGGCGTGGGCGTCAGTCATTGCGGAGCACCTCCATGGGCACGATGCGGCCGGCGCGCAGCGCCGGGATCAGCGAGCCGAGGGTGCCGAGGGCGAGACAGGTGACGAACGAGAGCGCGGCGATGCCGGCGTCGGGCCGGGCGATGGCCCCGGCCGGGACGTAGGCGACGAGGGAGCCGCGCAGCAGGTGGCCCGCCAGCGGGCTCAACAGGACGCCGGCCAGCGTGCCGACGGCGCTGCCGGCCAGGCAGAGGGCGAAGGTCTCGGTCGCGATCAGGCGCAGCAGGTCGCCGCGGCCGGCCCCCATGCACTTCAGGTAGGCGATCTCGCGCCGCCGTTCCAGCACCGCCATGAGCATGGTGTTGACGACGCCGAAGACGGAGATGAGGAAGGCCACCCCCACCATCACGAACATGATGACGCGGGTCGAGCGGAAGAACTCGAGCAGGCCGTCGCTCAGCTCCTTCGCTCCGATGACGTAGTAGTCCGCGGGCAGCCGGGCCCGCAGGGCGGCGCGGGTGGCGTCGAGCGAGCCGATGTCCTTGAGCTTCACGGCCACCGCCGAGAGCTTGCCCTCGCGGCCCACCAGCTGCTGGGCGGTGGCGAGCGGCAGGAAGATGGTGCCGTCGTCCTGGGTGTAGTTGCGCTCCAGGATGCCGCGGACGGTGAATTCCCGCTGGAAGTGCTCGCTGTAGATGCGGTCCCCGACCTGGCGCTGCTCGAGGCGGGCGATCTCGGCGCCGAGGACGACGGCGGAGTCGCTGTCGAACCACCCGCCCCGCACCAGGGTCCAGTCGGGCTTGATGCGCCGGATGGACTCGGTCACGCCCATGAAGATGTCGGTGCGCGAGCCGTCCGAGGTGGTCACCGAGAAGAGCTGGAACGGCAGCACGGCGTCCACCGCCGGATCGGCCTCGATCGCCGGGACGAGCGCCTGGCTGACGTAGAGCGGGCTGAGGCCGCCCTGGGCGATGACCGAGGCGGCCTCGATGGGGCAGCCCTCCTTGGTCACGTAGAGGTGCACGCCGGTCTTCTGCACCAGCTCCTCGGTGACCGCCGACGAGTAGCCCCGGTCGAGGGACAGCACGGTGCTCAGGGTGGCCGCCGCCACGACGAGGCTGAGGGCGGTGAGCACGCTGCGCGCCGGGTTGCGGCGCAGGTTGCTCAGCGCGGTCCGGGTGAAGGTCATGGCGCCGCCCTACTTCCGCTCGAGCCCGAGGGCGGTGAGCACCACGTTCCGCTCGCCGGCCGTGACCCGGGCGTAGAGCGTCACCGGCTCGCCCTTCCTGAGCCTGGGCAGCTTGAAGCCCTGGGGGTAGATGAGGGTCTTGTGCGGCCCGTCCTGGAAGGTGAACTCGCAGAGCGAGGCGCACTGCGAGTTGACGGTGCCCCGCAGGACCACGGCCCTGTCGTGGTAGCGCGCCGGGGCGTCGAGGATGGCGGACAGTTTCACCGTCGGCGCCTTGGCCGGGACGGCGGCGCCGACGGCCTTGCGGGCCTCGGCGAGGTGCGGGACGAGGAACAGGGCCAGCGCGAGCAGCGCGGCGAAACGGAACGGCGAGGCATGGTGACGCATGGTGGGGCTCCCTTCCGTCGGAAGGACGAGGTCGGCCCCGGGCGGCGGACGCCACCCGGGAGGACGGCCGGGGCGCGGTCAGGCCCCGGCGACGGGAAGGGAGATCAGGCCCGCAGGACGACGCTGGGGATGTGGCGGGAGACGTGCGAGGCGGGACCCGTCCGGTCGGGGCCGGGCGGGCCGTGCACGGCAGGGCCCTGGGGCACCGGCTCGACGGCGGGGGCCACCGAGGCGGGCGCCAGACGGGTCGCCGACCCTTCGGGCGTGGCGGACGCTGCGACCGCCGGCGCTTCGGCTTGCGCGCCGCAGTTCACGCAGTAGATGCAGGCGTCGCAGGCGGCGTCCTCGGGGCAGCACGGGGAGGCCGACGCCGGCTCGGACGGAGCGCACGGGCAGTCCGTTCCCGAGCAAAACGCCGGCGCGAAGCCGGGCAGCGCCAGGGCCAGCGCGAGCAGGGTGCAGAGGAATCGTGTCCTCATGCCTTCAGGATGCCGCATGCTGCCCCTCCGGTTGTGACGGAAACGACAAGGCTCCCTCCCGTCCCCGCCAGACCCGCGGGGTCGGCGCCGAGGAGGGACCGCCTGGCGGCCGGGACGCACCCCCGCTGCCCCGGCAACATGGCCCCGGCGACCGGAAGCAGGGG
>CAZSQE010000023.1:0-14579 GCA_964608905.1 uncultured bacterium
CACCGACACCGGGATGTGCGTCTCCCCGCCCACCCGCGTCAGCGCCCCCGACTCGAGCACGCGCAGGAGCTTGCTCTGCAGCTCGATCGGCATCTCGGTGATCTCGTCGAGGAACAGCGTGCCGCCCGACGCGCGCTCGAAGTGCCCGCGCCGCTGCTGGGTCGCGCCCGTGAAGCTGCCCCGCTCGTGGCCGAACAGCTCGCTCTCGATCAGGGTCGGCGCGATCGCGCCGCAGTCCAGCGGGACGAAGGGCCGGTGGCGCCGGGTGCTCAGCTCCACGATCGCCTGCGCGACCAGCTCCTTCC
This sequence comes from uncultured bacterium, assembly GCA_964608905.1. Classification (GTDB taxonomy): domain Bacteria; phylum Eisenbacteria; class RBG-16-71-46; order RBG-16-71-46; family RBG-16-71-46; genus JANXPZ01. The sequence continues at coordinate 306 of CAZSQE010000023.1, forward strand.
CGGTCCCGCTCTCCCCGGTGATGAAGACGGTGGCGTCCGTGGGGGCGACCCTGGCGATCAGGTCATAGATCTGCTGCATCTGCGGCGAGCTGCCGATCATCCGCGAGAAGCGGCCGAGCTTCCTCAGCTCGCCGCGGAGGGCCCCGACCTCCTCCTTGAGCGACCGCACGCGCGCGGCGTTGGCGAGCACGGCCTTCAGGCGGTGCAGGTCCAGCGGTTTGGTCAGGTAGTCGAGGGCGCCCAGCCGGAGCGCCTCGATCGCCGAGTCGACGGTGGCCACGCCCGAGATCATGATCACGTCCGTGCCCGGCGCGTCCCGCAGTTCGCGGAGCAGCTCGATGCCTTCCCCGTCGGGCAGCGCCAGGTCGACCACCGCGATGTCCACCGGCTCCCGGGAGAGGTGGTCCCGCGCCTCCTTCAGGGAGCCCGCGGTCGTGACGGCGAAACCTTCCTGTCCCGCGACCTCGGCCAGCCCGGCGAGGAAGTCCTGGTTGTCGTCGATGAGGAGCGCCTGCAGCATGCGGATGATCCCCGGTCCCGGATGAACACGAAACGGCGCCGGCCTGCCGGCAGGCCCGCCCATGGGCGCGGTCTGCCTCGCCGGCGCACCGATAGCGTACCAACGCCGTCGTCGCGGTCGCAAGAAGCTCGCCATCGGCGCCCGGAGATGCGAGATCCCGCGCCCGGAGCGCGCCGGGCCGCCCGGCACCGCCCCGGGCCGGGGCTCCGCGCCGGCGCCGGATTGTAGTAATCGCCCGGCAAGAGTTACACACCGGGTCGCCGCGACGGCACCCCCGCCGCCGGGCCCCAGTGCGTTCAACCGCTTACGCGGGGCGCTCCGTGGCACAGGAGATGCGCCTCCCTGCCGGCGAAAGCGTCCTGAGGCCGTCCAGCACGGACGGCCGGCAAGGCGGCAACGGTCCTGCTTGCCGATCGCGGAGACTCCGCGCTCCCTACGGGCAGCACTTCTCTGAAGGAGTCACACATGCGCTATCCACTCTGGCTCTCGGTCCTCGCCCTCGGGGGCGTGGTCATCGCGTCGGGATGCCGCGACGACCAGACGGCCACGGGCACGAACACGGCTGCATCCAACTGGGCCAGCCTGACGGTCCCATCCGGCACGTCGCTCGACGTGACGCTCGGCACCAGCCTCTCGTCGGAGAGCGCCAGCGTCGGCGACGCGTGGACCGCTTCGGTCGTCAACGGCCGGGCCGGGATTCCCGCCGGTAGCACGGCCAGCGGCACGGTCAGCGCGGTCAACGCCGCCAAGCGGGGCGAACGCGCCATGCTCGACCTCCGGCTGACTTCGGTCACGGTCGCGGGTCACCGCTACACGGTGCATGGCGGCACGGAGGCCATCGTCGCCGGCTCGACGCGGGCGCGGAACCTCGGGGCCATCGCCGCCGCGACGGCGGCCGGTGCGCTCGTCGGCACGGCGGTGGGCGGCGGCGCGGGCAAGGGCACGGTCATCGGAGCCGTCGTGGGCGGTGGTGCCGCGACCGGCGTGGTCTCCCAGACCAAGGGCTGGCAGGTCCTGCTCAAGCAGGGGACGCCGCTCACGTTCACCACCAGTGAAGCCGTTGCGGTTCGGTCGTAGTGCAGGGAGCGCAGAGCGGGCGCTGGCACTCGAGTGACCAGGCGGGGACCGGTCGGACGATGCACCGACGCTCCGGCGTCCACCGGTTCGCCGCGCGACAGGGAGGACAGAAGATGCTCTGGACGATCGCGGTCATCCTCATCGTGCTCTGGCTGCTCGGGTTGCTCACGTCCTACACGATGGGCGGCCTCATCCACGCCCTACTCGTCATCGCGATCATCGTCGTGGCGATCAGACTCATCCAGGGCCGGCGGGTGGTGTAGGCGCCACCCCGGCCAGATCGGACGCGTGAAATGAAACTCGTCGGTATCGTACTCGTGGTTCTCGGAGTCCTCGCCCTGATCTATGGCGGGATCAGCTACAATCGGGAACGGACCGTTCTCGACGTGGGCCCGTTCAAGGCCACGGCCACCGAACAGAAGAACATCCCGATTTCGCCCATCGTCGGAGGGGTCGCGCTGCTGGGCGGGATCATCCTCCTGGCGCTTCCCCGGAAGCGCCTTGCCTAGCGGCGCCCGCACGGGCCACCACAGGAGGACCCTCATGATGCGCGCGCGCACAGGGCTCATCTTCGCCGCAGTTGCAGTGCTCTCCGGCCCGATGGCGGCCCAGGCCGAGCCGGTCAGCCCCTACTTCTACGCCGGTCCCGTGGGGGGCTATGCCACGTTCCGCGACGCCCTCCAGCTGAAGGACAACCTCTACGTCGGCGGCCGGCTCGGCTACCAGATGGCGCCGTGGCTCGGCATCGAGGTGGCCGGCGGCTACGTGCCGACGCAGTTGGACACGCCCGCCGAGCCGGACCTCAACTTCTGGCACGCCTCGGGGAACATCGTCCTCTCGCCGTGGACCGGTCCCCACGTGACGCCCTACGTCTTCGTCGGCGGCGGCTACGACCAGTTCAAGTTCAAGGAAGAATCCGACACAGACCTCTACCTCGGCGACGAGGACGACATCCACTACGGCACCGGCGAGTTCGGCGCCGGGGTTCGCTTCTGGTTCAACGACATGCTGGGGCTCGTGGTGGAGGGGCGCGGCATCGCGGACATCCCCAAGGAAGACTGGCTCAAGACCGCGAAGCTGGATGTGATCGTGGCCTCCGCCGGGATCACGCTGGCCTTCGGCGGGGCGCCCAGTGACGCGGACGGCGACGGTGTGTCCGACCGGAAGGACAAGTGCCCCGGCACGCCGGCGGGCGCGACGGTGGATGCCGCCGGCTGCCCGCTCGACAGCGACGGCGACGGCGTCTTCGACGGCCTCGACCGGTGCGCGGGCACGCCGAAGGGCGCGACCGTGGACGCCCGCGGCTGTCCGCTCGACGGCGACGGCGACGGCGTATACGACGGCCTGGACCAGTGCGCGGGCACGCCGAAGGGCGCGACCGTGGATGCGACCGGCTGTCCGAGCGACAGCGACGGCGACGGCGTGTACGACGGCCTGGACCAGTGTGCGGACACGCCGAAGGGCGCGACCGTGGATGCGACCGGCTGCCCGAGCGACAGCGACGGCGACGGCGTGTACGACGGCCTCGACAAGTGCCCGGATACCCCGGCCGGCCTCAAGGTGGATGCCGACGGCTGTCCGCCGAGCCCGGTCCGGCAGCGCGAGACCGAACTGCTCGACACCGGTCTGATCCGTCTGCATGACATCAACTTCGAGACCGCGAAGGCCGAGATCCTGCCGGAGTCCCGCCAGGCGCTCGACGTCGTGGGCGAGGTGCTGAGCAAGTGGCCGCAGCTCAAGGTCGAGATCGGCGGTCACTGCGATTCGCGGGGCAGCGACGCGTACAACCTCGCGCTCAGCCGTCGCCGCGTGAGCTCGGTGCGCACGTACCTGCTCCAGCACTTCAAGAAGCTCGAGGCGGCGCAGCTCGTCGCCAAGGGCTACGGCGAGTCCCAGCCGCTGGTGCAGAACACCAGTCCCGAGAACATGGCCCAGAACCGCCGGGTCGAGTTCAAGGTGCTGAACACGGCCGTGCTGAAGCAGCTCAAGCCCTGAGCCGGCACGGGCGCAGAACGGCGGGCCGGTCTCTTCGGAGACCGGCCCGCCCCTGTTGCCCCCGGCCACCGGGCCGCCCGCCCGGCACGCCGGATCAGCTCCTGGTCGCGGAGCGCTTCCACTTGCGGCCCCGCAGGTCCGAGAGCACGTCCTTGATGGAGGAGTGGTACTTGAAGAGGCCGTACTTCTTCAGGAACTCGCGCTGGCGGGTCATCTCCTCCCGCGGGTCCTTCCCGCCCAGCGAGGCGAGAGCGTTGCCGAGGTGGAGCGGCGCGTGGCCGGTGGCCTGGTTGAGACGGCTCCGCTCCTCCTCGGTGAACGCGTCGGAGGCGATGAGTCTCACCAGTGGCAGCAGCCGCTGCATGAGGCTCGTGGCCTGCTCGAGCGTCCTGTCCTTCTCCGTCGGGTCCATCGGCTGTCCTCCCTGTTCGTCCTGGGACCGGGGCACGCCGCTTCGCGCCGCCGGCGTCGGCCCTTCGGCCGTCACGCGCCTTCGCAGGCATCACCCGTGCCACCGGCGCGCCGGGCACAAGTGGCTGACGGTGCGCGGGATGACGCCGGCAGCGGGTCGTGGCGATGGCAGCACGTACAACCTGCGCCGGCCGGTTCTTACAACCCGGTGAGCCCCGGGGTCCGCGCTCCATCGGCCGTCCGGGCGCATCGTCGGACGGCACCGTCCCGCCGCCGCGGCCCGTGCGCGTGGTAGTCTCCCGTGTGGCCGCAGGTCCGTGCGAACCGCGGGGGCACGCCCCGCTCGAGGCGGGGGAGGAAGCCGGAGGCCGGCCGATGTCACGCACGCTGAAGCGCACCCTCTTCACGATCGGCGGGGTCGTCGGGCTCCTCGTCCTTGCGGCGTGCGCCGTGCCTCTGCTCGTGGACGTCGATCGTTACAAGCCCCGCCTGGAGGCGGCCGCCTCCGACGCCCTGGGGATGGACGTCCGCGTCGATGGCCGGCTGGGCCTGGGCTTCTTCCCCGACCTCCATCTCACCGTGGCGGATGCCCGCATCGTGGGCGAGCAGGGGGTGGCCGTCGCCTCCGCGAAGCGGACCCGTCTCGGGATCGCCCTGCTTCCCCTGCTCCGCGGGGAAGTCCGCCTGCGCCGGATCGAGCTGACGCAGCCCGGGCTCTCCGTCGTGCGGGACCCCGCGGGCAGGCTCAACGTCGAGGGGCTGAAGAAGGTCGTCGCGCTGCTGGGCGCCCTGGACGGCGCGAGCGTGTCGCTCTCGGGCGGGACCCTGACCTATGTGGACGGGAGGTCGGGGCAGGGGTTCGAGGCCACGGGCCTCCAGTTGAAGGTGAGCCGCGTGCGGCTCGCGGGAGTCGGGAACCCGTGGCTCGGCAAGGGGTCCTCCGTCGACGCGCGACTCGCCTGCCGGGAGATCCGGTCGAAGACCGTCACCGTGTCCACGCTGGAGGCGTCGGTCCGCGGGAAGGACGGGGTGTTCACGCTCGAGCCGGTCACGTTGGGGATCTTCGGCGGACAGGCGACGGGAAACCTGCGGGCGGACGCCTCCGGCCCCGTCCCCCTCTACCAGGTCCGCTGCTCCCTGCGGCAGTTCCGCATCGAGGAGTTCTTCGGGACGCTGTCCCCGCAGAAGGCCGCGGAAGGGGCGATGGACTTCTCCGCGAGCCTGGCCATGCAGGGAACGACCCTGGGACGGATCGTGCAGACCGCGACGGGGGAGGTGTCCCTGCGGGGCAGCGACCTCAGGCTCCTGGGCAACGACCTCGACCGCGCGATCTCGCGGTTCGAGTCCACCCAGAGCTTCAACCTCGTGGACGTGGGCGCCGTCTTCTTCGCCGGGCCCCTGGGCCTGGCGGTCACGAAGGGCTACGGCTTCGCGAGCCTCTTCCGGGGCTCCGGCGGGACCACGAGCATCGGCCTCCTCGTCTCCGACTGGAGCGTCGAGCGCGGCGTCGCGCAGGCGAAGGACGTGGCCCTGGCGACGACGGAGAACCGGATCGCCCTGCAGGGGGGGCTCGACTTCGTCCACGGGCGGTTCGCGGACGTCACGGTGGCCGTGATCGACGCCCGGGGGTGCGCCGGGGTGCGGCAGGCGATACGCGGCTCCTTCGCCAGACCGACCGTGGAGAAGCCGCGCGTGCTCGCGTCCCTCGCGGGGCCGGTGGTCGGGTTGTACAAGCAGACGAGGGGTCTCTTCCCGGCCGGACCGTGCGAGACGTTCTACTCGGGCTCGGTGGCGCCGCCGGGATGAGGGTGGGGTCCGGGGAGGGCTCCCGCCGGACCCGGCGCCGTCCCGCCACGTCTCCACGCCGCCGTCGCGGCGTCGGTCACCGCGCCCTTGGCCGGACGATCAGCGCCAGCGAGCCTGCCGTCTCCCACTCCTCCACGAGGTCTCCCAGGCGCGTCACGCGTGGGCACTCACTGCCGTCGTGCAGGGTGAAGGCGGCCCGGGCGGCGTCCCAGCCCGTGACCACGCCGAATCGGGGGACGGTGGCGGCGGTGGAGTCGCTCCGGTAGAGCAGGATGGGCGGCACCCCGTCGGCCAGGAGGTCGATCAACGAATCGGGACCGAGCGTCGCGACGATCGCCTCGTAACCGGCTCGCCGCGCCGCGCCGGCAAGGTCGGCGAGGCTGGAGTCGCGGGGGACGGAGCGGCAGGTGCTGTCCACCTCGCCCAGGGCGACGGGGTCGGCGCCGTAGTAGCGCAGGACCATCGCCAGCGCCGCCTGTCCGTAGCGCTCGCTCGCCCGCTTGACGATGGGCACGTCGAGCGCGGTCGACGTGCCGCGGCGTGCGGCCAGCGGGGTCAGGGCCGGGTCGTATCCGATGGAACAGCCGTTGCTCGGCGGGCTCAGGTTCCCGCTGTGGTCGAGCGAGGCGACGTGGATCGTCACGGTGTTCCCGCCGGCGGGGGCCGCGAGCCACACCGTCTCCTGCGTCCCCGGCGCATGGGGCATGAGGAACGTGCGCCCGGTCGAGTCGGCGTAGCCCTCGATCGTGGCCAGCGCCCGGTTCTCGTCGCGCCGGTAGAACACGTAGGCGCGCACCGGAGCCGGCGAGACGCGCGCGTATCCGGCGGCATCCGGCCCCGGCAAATCCATGGGTGCGGTGAAGCGCAGCGGTATCAGCACCGCTGCCAGCAGACAGTTCACGTCCTGGCCCCCCGTGACTCCGGTCGGGCCGCCAGCGGCCCGGGCCATCCGGCGGAGGCCGGCATCCCGAGCCGCGCCGGTCCTGGGGTGAGGCTCGACGGGGGCTTCAGTGGCCTGCGTACGGCCCGGTCCTCGAAGTAGCGCGTCATCCAGTCACGGAGGAAGAGACGGGCGCGGTGGAGGCGCGACTTCACCGCCGGCACCGACAGCCTGAGGACCGCGCCCGCCTCGGCGTTCGACAGCCCGTCGATGTCGCGCAGCAGGAATACCGTGCGCAGGCCCTCGTGCAGGCGCTGGACCCCCTCCTCCATCACCTCGCGGGTCTCGGCCGTGATGAGCTCCTCCGGCGGCTGCGCCGACCAGTCGCGGAGCTGCCGGGGCTCGGCTTCCGCCGTCAGGCCCCGCGAGCCGTCGAGGGAGAAGTGGTTGTCCCGGCGCTGGCGGTACTTCATCAGGCTCGCGTTGGTGGCGATGCGGTAGAGCCAGGTCGAGAACGTGGATTCCGCCCGGAAGTCCTTGAGTCCCCGGTAGGCGGAAAGGAAGGCGTCCTGCAGCGCCTCGGCGGCGTCGTGCTCGTGGCGCAGGAGCTTGAAGGCGAGCCGGTACACCCTGTCCTGGTAGCGGCGCACGAGTTCGTCGAAGGCGCGCGTGTCCTCACCCTGGGCGAGCTGCACGAGAACGGCATCTTCCAACTGGTGGTGTGGGATGGTCATGATTCCCGATGAACGCATCTCCTGTGCCAGAGGCGCACTCCGCATAAGAGGCTGGCATTGCTCGGAGTGGCCCCGACTCCGGGTCGGGGTGCCGGCGGCGCGGGTAACTCTTGCCGGGCGGTTTCTACAACCCTCGAAGCTCTCGGAGGGCATCGTTGCCCCGGACCTCGGAGCCCGTGACCGGACGGCGCGCCGGCTCGGGACTGCGCTTGGCCCATCTGCGGCCAAGACGCCCGAGCCTTGGGACGAACTTACAAGACGGACATCGATTCCCGCGCCGATCCTGCCAAGCGGCCGTCCCGGGCACCGCGCCCTCTCGGGGCAATCGGTTGCCCCGCAGGTGATTCGACACTCCGACTCGCGCGGTACGGAACTTGCCCAGTACGTCTGCGCGATCCGAGGTCCGTTCCGTCCCCCAACGAGGGAATCACCCATGAAACGCATCGCGCTGGTCCTGGCAGGTCTGGCTATCGCAGCGGGCACGGCGTCGGCATACGTGCAGGCCGGTCATCTCTCGACGACCCATCCCAGGGCCACGGAGAAGGCGGCGCTTCCGCCCGGGAGCGGCCAGTCCCCCGGTCAGCTGCCGGGGATGATCGACACCGACCCGGTCCGCGGGCTGTACAGCCCGGTGCGGGGCGCCGAGCCGGGTTCGGGGCCGGCCAACCCCGTCCCCGAACCCGGGACGATGGCGCTGGCTTCCATGGGGCTCGTGGCGCTGGGCGCCGCCGTGCGCCGTCGGCGCGGCTAGGACGCAGGGCGCCGCGCCCCCGGCGTGCCCGGGGCCGGCGGAAGGCCGTCCCGTTCGGGAGCACACTCGACGATGAAAGTCCTCCTTCTCTATCCGCGATTCCCCGAGACGTTCTGGGGCTTCCGGCATGCGCTCAAGTTCGTGGGCCGCAAGGCGTCGCTGCCGCCGCTCGGGCTCCTGACCGTCGCCGCCATGTTGCCGTCGGGCTGGAGCAAGCGCCTGGTGGACGAGAACGTCCGCGGGCTCACGGCGGCCGACCTGGCGTGGGCGGACGTGGTGTTCGTCAGTGCCATGATCGTGCAGCGGGAATCGGCGCGCGCGCTCATCGCGCGCTGCCGGGCGGCCGGGAAGGTCGTCGTCGCGGGCGGGCCGCTCTTCACCGCCGAGCACGCCCGGTTCCCCGAGGTGGACCACTTCGTCCTGAACGAAGCGGAAGCCACGCTGGCCCCGTTCCTGCGGGACTTCGCCGACGGCTCGGCGCGGCGTGTCTACACCTCGGCGGACCACCCCGACCTGAGCGTCAGCCCGACCCCGCTCTGGGAGTTGGCGGGGATTCGCCACTACCACTCGATGAGCATCCAGCTCTCGCGCGGCTGCCCCTTCGACTGCGACTTCTGCAACGTGACCGCGCTGTTCGGCCACCGTCCCCGCACCAAGTCGCCGGCGCAGGTCCTCGCCGAACTGGACGCCCTCTACCGCTCCGGCTGGCGGGGGGCGGTGTTCTTCGTGGACGACAACTTCATCGGCAACAAGCGCGAGGTCCCGGAGGCGCTGCTGCCCGCGTTGATCGCCTGGCAGCGGGGGCGGCGCGGCATCAGCCTCTACACCCAGGCCTCCATCAACCTCGCCGACGACGGCGCCCTGATGGACTCGATGGTCGAGGCCGGCTTCCGCACGGTGTTCATCGGCATCGAGACCCCGGATGAGGCCGGTCTCAGGGAATGCCACAAGCGCCAGGACTGCGGGCGCGACCTGGTCGTCGACGTGAGACGCATCCGGCGCGCCGGTCTCCAGGTGCACGGCGGCTTCCTCATCGGGTTCGACAGCGACACTCCGTCGGTCTTCCAGCGGCAGATCGAGTTCATCGAGCGCAGCGGCATCGTGGTGGCGATGGTGGGGCTGCTCCACGCGGCGCCCCAGACGCGGCTGTACGAGCGGCTGAAGCGCGAGGGCCGGCTCCTCGGCGAGATGACGGGCGACAACGTCGACGGCACCACGAACTTCGTCCCCCGCATGGACGCGCAGGCGCTTCACGAGGACCACCGGAAGGTCCTGAGACAGCTCTACGCGCCGGGCGCGTACTACCGGCGCATGCGGACGTTCCTGCGGGAGTACCATTCACCGAGGGTGCCGCTGTCCTTCGACTGGCGGAACGTCCGGGCCCTGGCCTATTCGAGCCTGCGCCTGGGCATCATCGGTCGCGAGCGTCTCGAGTACTGGCGCCTGTTCTTCTGGACGCTCCGGCGCCACCCGGCGCTGCTCCGCGTGACCGTGACGCTCGCGATCTTCGGCCACCACTTCCGCCGCACCTGCAAGGTGTGACGATGTCCGACACGAGTACGGAAGCCCGGCTGCGCGTCGCCAACACCGAACTGGAGAAGCGACTGGCGCTGGCGGATGCCGGGTGGCTGGAGGCGGAACGCGCCCGGGAGGAGTTGCAGGATTCCGAGAAGCGCTACCGACGGCTCTTCGAATCAGCCAAGGACGGCATCCTGATCCTCGATGCCGACACGGGGAAGGTCGTCGACGTCAATCCGTTCCTGTTGCATCTGCTCGGCTACTCGTACGAGGCCATCCACGGGCAGTACCTCTGGGAACTCGGCGTATTCAAGGACGTCGCCGCGTCGAAGGACGCCTTCAGGACCCTGCAGGACAACGAGTACATCCGTTACGACGACCTGCCCCTGGAGACCCTCGACGGACGGCCCATCGCGGTGGAGTTCGTCAGCAACGTCTACCTCGTCGACCACAGCAAGGTGATCCAGTGCAACATCCGCGACATCACCCAGCGCAAGTGGGCCGATGCCGAGCGCAAGCGGTTGATGGCGGCGATCGAGCAGGTCGGAGAGGTCATCGTCATGACCGACGCCCTCGGGGTCATCCAGTTCGTGAACCCCGCCTTCGAGCGTGCGACGGGCTACAGCCGAACGGAGGCCGTCGGCCAGAACCCGCGCATCCTCAAGAGCGGCGAGCAGGACGAGCCGTTCTACCGCGACCTCTGGCGCACCATCACCGGCGGCGGGGTCTGGGCGGGCCGCATGGTCAATCGACGGAAGGACGGGACCCTCTGCACCGAGGAGGCGACGATCTCGCCGGTCCGCGACCCGTCGGGCCGGATCGTCAACTTCGTCTCGGTCCAACGGGACATCACGGAGCACCTTCGCTTGACGGCCCAGTTCCAGCAGGCCCAGAAGATGGAGGCGGTGGGCCAGCTGGCGGGGGGGGTGGCCCACGACTACAACAACATGCTCAGCGTGATCCTCGGCTATGCGGAAGTGGCCCTGACCCTGGTGGACCCCGCCCAACCGCTGCACGCCGACCTCGAGGAGATCCACAAGGCCGCGATGCGGGCCACGGACATCACCCGGCAGTTGCTGGCATTCGCGCGCAAGCAGACGATCCTGCCTGCGGTGCTCGACCTGAACCAGAGTGTGGCGAGCGCGCTCAAGATGCTCCGGCGGCTCATCGGCGAGGACGTCGAACTGGTCTGGCTGCCCGGGGATGGCCTGGGTCCGATCAAGATGGACCCCGTCCAGATCGACCAGATCCTGGCCAACCTCTGCGTCAACGCCAGGGACGCCATCGCGGACGTGGGCAAGGTCACCATCGAGACGAGGAACGCGGTGCTCGACGAGACCTACTGCGTCGGGCACCCCGGGGTCGAGCCCGGAGAGTACGCGCTCCTGTCCGTCCGCGACGATGGACACGGCATGGACAGGCAGACCCTCGCGCAGATCTTCGAGCCGTTCTACACCAGCCAGGAGGTGGGACTGGGGACCGGCCTCGGGCTGTCCACCGTGTACGGCATCGTCAAGCAGAATCGCGGGGCCATCGACGTCGACAGCGCGCCGGGGATGGGGACGACCTTCAAGATCTACCTGCGGCGCTACGCGGGCCAGGGATCCGATGGCCGGGGGGACGCGGATGCAGGGATCCCTCGAAGCCGCGGGGAGACCGTGCTGGTGGTGGAGGACGAGCCTGCCCTGCTGAAGATGGACCGGATGATCCTGGAGCGGCTGGGGTACCGGGCGCTGGCCGCGGGCACGCCGCGCGAGGCCATCGCGTTGGCCACGGCCCACGGGGGCGGCATCGACCTCCTCCTCACCGACGTCGTGATGCCGGAGATGAACGGCCGGGACATGGCGGAACGCGTGCGGTCACATCGCCCCGCCACGAAGGTCCTGTTCATGTCCAGCCATACGACGGACGTGATCGCCCACCGCGGTGTCCTGGACGAGGGCGTGAACTTCATCCAGAAGCCGTTCTCGATGAAGGAGCTGGCGGTCAAGCTGCGGGCGGCGCTGGGAGATGAGTGAGCGACGCGGCGCCGCCGGGCCCCGGCGCCGCCGCAAGGCTCACTCCCGCGAACGCGTCCGTTGCCTGACCGCCCTGGCGGGCGCAGGCTCGCCCAGGACGATGCGCAGGTGGTGGATCGCGCCGTCGTCCACCAGCGGGATCGCGCCGGCGTCGGCCGCGGCGCCGTCCAGCCACGCTTCCGCGACGCCCCGGGTCCGGTGCCCGGGGTTCTCCACGCGGACCTCCAGGACGCTCCGCCCGTGCCGCCACCGCACGACGAAGCCGTCCCAGGCCGCGGGCACGCAGGGCGCGATGGCCAGGTGCTCGCCCCGGCGCCTGAGCCCGAGGATCGACTCGAGGCCGAGCCGGTACATCCACGCCGCCGAGCCGGTGTACCAGGTCCAGCCGCCGCGGCCGATGTGGGACGGATGCGTGTAGACGTCGGCCGCCACCACGTAGGGCTCCGCCTGGTAGCGCTCGACCTCGGCCCGCGAACGGGTGTGGTTGATCGGGTTCAGCATGTGGAACAGCTCGACCGCCTCGTCGCCGTGGCCGAGATGCGCGATCGCCATCACCGTCCAGAGCGCGGCGTGCGTGTACTGGCCGCCGTTCTCGCGCACTCCCGGCAGGTAGCCCTTGATGTAGCCGGGGTCGAGCGCCGACTGGTCGAAGGGCGGCGCCAGCAGTTGGATCACGCCGGCGTCGCGGCGCACCAGCTGCATGCGCACGGAGTCCATGGCGCGCTCGGCGCGGCCCGGCGCGGCGGCGCCCGAGAGCACGGCCCAGCTCTGCGAGATCGAGTCGATCCGGCACTCCGCGGCCTGGGCGGAGCCCAGGGGGGTGCCGTCGTCGAAATAGGCCCGGCGGTACCAGTCGCCGTCCCACGCCTGTTCGAGCGTCATGCGCAGCAGCCTGCGTTCCGTGCGCCAGCGGGTGGCGCGGTCGGGGTCGCCCCGCGCTTCGGCGATCGTGGCGAAGTCGTCCAGGAGCTTCACGAGGAACCAGCCCAGCCACACGCTCTCGCCGCGGCCCCGGTACCCGACGCGGTTCAGGCCGTCGTTCCAGTCGCCCGTGCCGATCAGCGGCAGGCCGTGCGCGCCGACGGTCAGGCTGCGCTCGACGGCGCGCACGCAGTGCTCGTAGAGCGTGCCGCCCTGCTCCGACGCCCCGGGCTGGCCGTAGGTCTCCAGCTCCGTCGTCTGGAGCGCGGGCGCCTCCAGGAAGGCCACGCGCTCGTCGAGCACCGCCCGATCGCCGGTGCATCTCAGGTAGTGGGCGACGGCGTAGGGGAGCCACAGCAGGTCGTCGGAGCAGCGGCTCCGCACGCCGCGGCCCGAGGGCTCGTGCCACCAGTGCTGCACGTCGCCCTCGGCGAACTGGCGCGCGGCGGCACGCAGCAGGTGCCGGCGGAAGAGGTCCGGCCGCGTGAAGGTGAGCGCCATCACGTCCTGCAGCTGGTCGCGGAAGCCGTAGGCGCCGCCGGGCTGGAAGAAGCCCGTCCGGCCCCACAGCCGCGAGCTCACCGTCTGGTAGAGCAGCCAGCGGTTCATGATCAGGTCGAAGGAGTCGTCCGGGGTCTCGACCGCCACGGCGCCGAGCAGCTCGTCCCAGCGACGCTCCACCTCCGCCAGCGCGGAACGCGCGGCCGCGACGTCGCCGAAGCGGCGCACCAGCTCCAGCGCGTGCTCGCGGTCGTCCCCCTGGCCGATCAGCAGGACCAGCTCGCGGGTCTCGCCGGGCTCGAGCGCCACGCCGAGCTGCAGCGCCGCGCACGGGTCGAGCCCCGCGCCGAAGCGGTGCGACAGCGCCTCGCGGGCCAGCGCGGCCGGTCGCCGCAGCGAGCCGTTCCGGCCGAGGAACTCGAGCCGGTCGCCGGTGGCCGCCAGGGGCCGCGGGCTCGCGTGCGCGAAGGCGACCCGTCCGGCGAAGTCCGGGTTGTAGGGATTGCGCGCCAGCACGGCGCCGCTCTCCGGGTCCTGCTCGGTGACGACGAAGCGGTGCTCGCCGGCGCGCGGCGGGCACAGCGCCCACTCGTTGTAGGCGAAGAGGCCGAGGCGGCGCGGGCGGTCCGTCCGGTTCGTGAGGGTGAGCAGCGACAGCTTGAGCGGCTCGTCGGCGTGCACGAAGACCGCCAGCTCGCAGGCGATGCCGCGCTCGCCGTGCGCGAAGCGCGTGACGCCGGCGCCATGGCGGGTCACCCAGCGGCCGCCGTCGCGCGGCCGCGGCAGCGGGCCGGGCGTGGCGCCCCAGGTCCCGCCGTCCTCCTCGTCGCGCAGGTAGAGGGCCTCGCCGCTGAACTCGCTCACCGGGTCGCTGCCGAAGGGTGTGAGGCGGTTCTCGCGGCTGTTCCCGGCCCAGGTCCAGGCGGCGCCGGTGGCTCCGACGACGGTGCCGAAGCGCTCGTTCGCGATCACGTTCACCCAGGGCAGCGGCGTGTCGTCCTGGCCGTTCAGGACGACCGAGTACTCGCGCCCGCCGGCGGTGAAGCCGCCGAAGTCGTTGACCAGGGAGAGTTGCGGCGCTTCGACCTCCGGGCCGGCGTCGCGCGGCGACGGCGCCTCGCGCTCGTGGCGGGCGGCCAGCG
>CAZSQE010000024.1:0-7144 GCA_964608905.1 uncultured bacterium
CTCCCTTCTCCCCTCGCCCCTCTTCCCGACTGGGTCTTCCCCGGCGGGCGCGTCCGCAAGGACGGCCGGCCCGGGGCGGGGACATGGACCCGCAATCAGCCCCGCGGCCGGGAGAGTTGGCTGGCCCTCCTCGATCCGCTGCGGGCGGAGATCTCCACGTTCGCACAGGTCCCCAAAGGCGAGTGCGGCCGGGGCTGGCACATGCTCCGGCACACCTTCGGCAGCCTGGGCCTCCAGCACGGCATGCCGATGGCCAACGTCTCCAAGGCACTGGGCCACTCCTCGATCGTGACGACGGAGAGGCACTACGCCTGGCTGAAGGACGGGTACGATCCGGAGATTGAGAAGTTGTGATTGGTTGACTGGTTGACTGGTAATTAGTAACTGGTAATTGGTGACTCGGAAGGCCTCGCCGATTGTGTGAGTTTTTCTGCCGATTCTTCTTGATACCCGCTTATCGTCGGGTATAATAGAGGATGAAGGTCGGGGTTGAAACGGCCTTCCCGATCCGGCCGGTAGCCGGGCAGAAAGGGCAGCGCGATGACTCAGATCGAAACGACTCCGGCGGGCTGGACCTTCACAGTCGGGCACAAGCACCAGGCGGGCGGCGCCGACCAAATCGAAGGCACGTACCTCTCTCCCCTCACCGGCCAGTACGGCCACCCGGTCTACGAGTTCGGCACGGCCCGGATTCCGGGCTCTTTCAGCAAGCCGCGATCGAGGCGGTACGCCGACCCGGCCGAGGCCATCACGGCGGCGATCCTGCTGGCCGAAGCCGGCCGCGTGGGCGACCTGGTGGTGAAGCCCGTGGCGAGCCAGAAGCGGCAGGTGACCGCCGCCGGGGAGTACGCGGGGTGGGCGTGGGTCCACGGCTGGCAGGTCTTTGAGCGTCGCCAGCAGTCGGGCCGGCGAGTCTGCAACGCCGCCGGCGGCATGGGCGAGAAAATGGCCTGCGGTACGGGCCGGTTATACATCGCGTGAGCGAGCGGAGTTCCAGTTTCGAGTTGACCGGCCGGGCGGTGACTCACACCGCCCGGCCGCGGTTTCGGGCCGTCTTCGAGCCGGGCGACTCCCGCGAGCCGGCCGAGACGCACGGCAGCGGCGGCGCGGTGCGGTGCGGCGCGGTCACCAGTTGCGGCGGCGGGCCGTTCCGCGCCGCCCGCGTGGACTGGCTGGACGAGCCGCCGGCGGACGCGAAGATCGTCTCCCGCCTCATGCGTGAGGCCGCCGATCACCTCCACGACCACTGGGCGGAAGACTGGGTTCAGGAGGCCGTGGCCGCGCGGGCCGGGGAACTGGGCCTGTCAGCCTACGCGATTGCCAAGGCGACTGGCGGCGCGGTGAGCGAGGACCATGTGCTGGCGTACATGTCTCGGCGAAAATCCATGGGCAGCCACAAACTCCAGCACGTCCTGCGGGCCCTCGGGCTGACGGTCGGGGGGGCGACATGAACCGACTCGCCACGTGGACCTGGTTGGCACTGGCCGCCGCGATCGTTGTGGCGATGATCGTGGCGTACTACACGCCGGGGACGGACGCGCTGGACGGCCCGCCCCAGGCACAGACGAGGAGAACGGGGCCATGATTGAGTGCGTCTGCCCGAACTGTCGTCAGGCCATCGGCGTGCCGGAAACCTCCGTCGGCCAGGTGGAGCATTGCCCCACCTGCGAGAAGCCGTTTCGCGTCGAGGGCCTGGCGCCGGGCGTTCCGTTGCCCGCGGGAACGCCTGCCAAGGGCCGCCGGACGTTGGGGTTCACGGTCGGCGCCGTTGGGTTTCTGGTTGTCCTCGTCTTTGGCCTTGGCTACTTGATGCACAAGTCCGCTTCCGACTACGCGGCAGGCAGTGGCGGCGAGAGGGCCAGGGATCCCATCCCAGACGGGCGGGCACTGCCGAGGGAAACCGTGCCAGAGGCTGGGCGCAAGGCACTGGAGAGAATCGCACGGATCGAAGCAAAAACGGAAGTGGGCCTCGTCCTCGCGGAGTACAGGAAGGAACTCGGGGAGAGTTGGGCGGACATCAAGCCTTTCGTGGAAGGTTCGGAAGGGCGATCCTGCCCCGCCTTCAGTGCCCGATTGTCGCTCGCCGTGGACCACTACCAGAGAGCCGCCAAACTGTGGAGCGAAAAGATCACCGCCGGGCATACAGCCACCAACTGGAGGGAAGCGGCAATGCAGGCGGAATGGGCCTTCGCCACGATCCATCTTCTCAAGGCTCGGGCAATTGCGGAAGGGCAAACCTACGCGGACGAGGCAAAGATAGCCGACGCCCAGGGAGTGGTGGACCGATATCTCAAAACGAGTGGAGCAATCGGACAGTGACCATGCGCGACGGGTACGAAGACGATCCGGACTGGGGCGGTCGGCGCGGGCGGGCGGAGTTCCCGCCGCCGCGGTGGGTGCTCAACGCGGTGCTGATCGCCGTGGTGATGGTGGTGGGCGTGGTCTTCGCGATTGTGCGAGGCTGCCGGTGAAGAACTAACGAAGGAGAAAAAACGATGAAGATACTGGCGACGATCCTGTTGGTCCTGGGGTGTACGGCTCCGCTGGCATGGTCGCGGACGCTGTCAAACCCTGTCGCCACTCGCCCCGCCGGCCAATGAGCGGCCGGGCCGCAAGGCACAATCCGACGCTCGCGGGTTCCCGCACTCCCCGCCCGTGGCGCCGCAGGCCCACGGGTCTCCACAGCAGGCCCGGACGGCGACGGGGCAGAGGGCGGACCGGGAGAGGGGCCTTTCGGACCCCATGCGACGGCGCGCAAGCCAGAGCCTGTCCGCATCTTGGGCGGTGATCGACCCCGCTTGGTAACGCGCAAGGATGTCCTGGCTCATAGTTTCTTCACATGGAAGGTGATGGACCCCTCTGAGTCGTCGCGGATGTCGTCGTTGACGAAAAACCAGAGCGTGGTATCCTCGGCCACGGTGATGTCAACCGACTCGCACATCCCAGAGGCCTCCGCTTCCGCCGCCGTCACATGCGACAAGGCGGGCCGCGGGGCCACTTTCCAAACGGCGACGGCCGCGAGGTTTGCTCCCAGTCCGTACAGAGGCACGTACATGAGCGGGCCGCCGCAAAGGCCCGACTCGGCATAGTTCCAGCGGTCGAAAGGGGAAAAACCCTCGTTGTTGGTCCGCATGGCCCCGGAGCAATAGGTGATCCGCCACGTTCCGGCGGTCACTGCCACTCCGGTCCCGGCCGTCACTCCATCCGCCAGACAACTGCAATGAGCGACGGCATCGACCGTGACGTTTGTGCCCCCGGAACAGTCCCCGTCGCAACTGCCGTCGCAGCACTTCACGCACTCGCCCGCGGCGTCGAAGATCGCCCCCTTGCCGTTGCTCAGGAGGGCGCCCTTGCCGCTGGCCGTGAGGACCTGTCTGCCTGCCGTGCCCATCTCAGCACGCCTCTTCGATGTTGGCCTCGTTCGTCCAATCGATGACCAGTACGCCGGCGGCGGTCCTGTGCGACAGTCCCGCCGTCGCGACGGACATCTGCCCCAGTGACCGCCTCCGCCAGAGGTGCGGCGCGGCGGTGGGGTCAACGGCCGCCCCGAGGGCCTCGCCCGTCTCCGTGTCGGTCACGGTGTAGGTCCACGTGGCGGCCGCCGCGTTCGTGCCCTGGGCCCCGCCCGTCTGGGCCAACGTGATCGGGAAGACCCGGCCCGTGGCGCCCTCGATCTGCGTGTACCACTCGCCGTTGACCCAGGTCGGCCAGCCGGCCACCACGTCGCCGGGTCGGCCGCCCGCGAACGCCCGCACATCCCACGCGGTGCGGTACCAGCCGTACTCGGGGTTGTGGACGTCCGTCAGGTCGATCAGCGCGCCGGCGGCCTCGTCCCACGCCTGTCGCTTGATCGTGTACTTTCCCGCCCCCTCGTTGGTCACGATCTTGTACCACCCCTTGACGGGCACGGGCTGGCCCTGCTGCCGCATGGGCCCGCGCGGGGAGAAGGTCATGTCCTCGACCTGGCGGACGGCCTTGGCGATCCGCACTGCGGCGTCCTTCGATAGTTCGTAACTTTCCATCGCGGGCTCCGGGGAAGAGTAATTGGTAATTTGTAATTGGTAATGGGGGGAAGAGGCTCCTGGCGCCGTCCGCCACACGTGGGCGGCTTGCCAGTTACCAATTACCAGTTACCAATTACCTTCTTTCTACGCCGCCGCCAACTGCACGCTCACCGGCCCGGCGGGTGCGAGTTTGTTGGTAACCGTCAGGCAGGCCGGGTCGTACTTCACCGTGCCCAGTGAGCCGCTCTTGGCGGCCAGCGTGGTGACCGTCCGGGCGCTCGTAGATTTCGTGAAGTCGAGCGTGCCGCCGTTGGCGTTGACGGTGGTGATCGTGCCGGTGGAGTTGCTCGTGACGACGCCGCCCTCGACGGTCAGCGTGGTGATCGCGCCAGAGCCGGTGGTCAGAAGGTTGCCGGCGCGGTTGGTGACGGCCGTGGCCGCGGACTGGAGCGTGGCCGTGCCGCCCGTCTTGGTGAGGTTGGTGACGGTGACTCCGGCCCCCAGGAGGAGATCGGCGTCGGAGTCGCGCTGGGCGACGTAGGAGACGTTGGCCGTCAGGATGGTGGAGACCTCGGCGGGGGTCTCGCAGGCGAGGCCGACCTTGCCCTTCTTCACGTGGAGGACGTTGCCGGCGTTGACGGCGAGGAGGCGAACGGCGGGGCGTGCGGTTTCCGTCGGGCTGCCGGAGGTGTTGTGGACGGTGATCGCGCAGGCGGTCGTGCCCAGGTCGATCTTGACGCGTGGGCTGCCGGTGGGGTTGCCGGAGCCGTAGTGGTAGCCGACATCGAGGGCGGAGGCCAGGCAGCGGAAGTAGCCGGCCCCGGCGACGGTGGCCGATCCCAACTTGCCCGTGAACGATTGGCCGACGTTGAGGCTGGCAAAGGCGACTGTGGAGAAGTCCAGACCGTAGAGGATGTCCACGGCCGTGTTCTCGATGTAGACCTCGTTCGTGCCGACGGGTACGGCCCCGAGGCTCCAGTTCGCCGCGCACGCGGCGTCGTAGGGCCCGGAGTTGAGGACGCTCGCCGTGGCCGTCAGGGTCTGCGTGTTGGCCCCGCCGCCGTCCGTGGTGGCCGTTCCGACGTAGAAGGGCACGCCGGCCGCGTCGGCCGTGATGATGACCTTGGTGTCATCCTCCGTCACCGTGACGGCGTTCCAGGGGGCGGTGGCGGCCGCCCGCGCCGCGTCGGCGAGCGCCTTCAGCCCCTCCACCACATCCTTCACGGTAGTCGCGATGGCCGTGTGGGAAATCTGGTTGCTCCGCCCCGCGTCGTCGCCGAGCGTGATCTTGAAGACGTCGTTGATCTCGACGTTGGCGGGCGTGACGTGTGTGACCTGCGCCACGGCCGGCGCGGTCCCGAGGAAACTATTCTTGGCCATCGCTTCGCTCCCAGGTGTTAGGCGTTAGGCGTTAGGTCTTAGGTCTTAGGGAAGGCCCAGCGGGCTCCAGTC
Source organism: uncultured bacterium (assembly GCA_964608905.1). Taxonomy (GTDB): domain Bacteria; phylum Eisenbacteria; class RBG-16-71-46; order RBG-16-71-46; family RBG-16-71-46; genus JANXPZ01. Next base: position 5,457 of record CAZSQE010000024.1, read on the forward strand.
CCTCGTCTCGAAGAAGACCAGATCGATCCAGTGCTCGGTGCGGCCGTCGATCTTCAGGCCCGTTTTGGCACTGTAGACGCGGTAGCCCTCGGCCGTCAGGGGGGTCATCTCGCCGTGGGCGGTGGGGACCAGTTGCCGCTCCGGCAGGTCCTCGCTGACGTACCATGAGTCCTGGTTGAGCGCCTGGACGTTCCACGCCCGGGCGTGGTCCACGCCGGGCGGCAGCCAGAATCGGAAATGGACCTCGAAGCGGGATCGCCAGTAGGGCGTGGACGCCTGCACGCGCTTGGCGGCCATGTCCACCAAGCGGGGGACGCCGGCGGGAAAGCTCTGGTAGATCTGCGAAGAAACGGTGTCGATGTACCGGCCCTGGTCGGTGAGGTTCCAGGCGGCCTGGTTTCTCTCGATGACCATCACCATGTCGTAGATGTCGATCTGCGCCGGGGGGTTGAACGGCCGGCCGTTGCTGTTGACGATCGCGCTGCCCTCGGCGTCGCGCTGGCGGTCGGTCGCCACTTGCCGCCGGACGTTGCCCCAGGAGATCTCGGCGGGCGCCGAGAGCGGGTCGTTGATGTGGCTGATGGGCAGGCCGCCGGCCGAGAGTGGGTCGTATGTCTGGTAGGGGACCTTGACCTCAAAGACGCAGGGGTGCGCCTTGGTGACGAGAGGGATCTGGCTGCGGAGTTCGGCGTCGTCGGGGTGTGCCTCGTCGGGCGCGGGGATTCGGACGGATCCCGCCTCCAGCGGCCAGGTGAAGACGCCGCGTTCGGCGGCCGAGTCCGTGAAGACGGTGAAGACCCGCGTGGCCCGGCGGACTCGCGAGTCGCCGCCGGCGTCGCACCCGGTCCAGCCTTCGGTGATATTCACGACTGCCATCGCTTCGCTCCGGAAGAGGGTAATTGGTAACTGGTAATTGGTGATTGGTAACTGGGAAGAACGGTGATTGGTAATTGGTAACTGGTAACTGGGAAGAGCCAGGTCCTCCCAATTACGAATTACAAATTACGAGTTACCTCCTTCCTTCTTTGGCAACGTACCGCACCCGGACGTTGTACAGCCGGCTCCGGCTCGCGATCATCGGGCCGTCCTTCTCGCGGACGCCGACGGGGAAGATCATGGGCGGGCGGGCGGCGTACTCCGCGTTCCCGGGGTGCCCCTCGCCGGGCCTGGGGATCCGCGTCCCCGTCTCGGGGTCAGCGGCCGACGCGACGACGGCCAGGTCCTCCGTGAGGCGGTCGAGCACGACGCAGAAGGACCGGGAGTAGTCCGCGGGCCCCTGGCGGACAGCGGGAAGCCCTTCCCGCACGCGAAGGACCACGGCGGAAGGCTGTGGGCCTTGGGCTGTAGGCTGTAGGTACTGGGCTGGGGGCTGTTGGTTGGTCGTCTCGATCATCGGCTTCTTCCTCTGCCTAACGCCTAATGCCTATGGCCTACAGCCTATGGCCTACAGCCTATAGCCTATAGCCTTCCTCTAGAACGTCACCACGTTGGGCGCCGTCTGGTTCATCTTCTCGATGGCGGACTGTAGGCCGCCCAGGAGTTTGACCGCCTCGTCGAGTTGCTTGCTCTGCTTCGTCGTCTCCGCCAGCAGTCCCGCCATCGGGTCTCCGAACCCCGGGGCGGACGAGAGGAACCCCCGCTCGACGATCCCCGGCAGCGGCCGCGGCCCGCCGAAGGCGTCGCGGACC
>CAZSQE010000024.1:7154-14442 GCA_964608905.1 uncultured bacterium
CGTCCTTGGTTGTCAGAGAGGACTCGGGCCCCTCGCCGCCAAAGGCGGCCAGCGACTTCGCATAATCGCGAGCCGTGAAATGGGCGCGCCACTGGCCGGCATCGCGAGCGCCCGCCTCGGCGGCCTCCTTCACGCTCTTGCGGTACTGCTCAGCGGATTCGGCACGCAGGCTCTTGATGTCCTTGGCCGTCAATTTGTCGATGGCCGCTTGGGCGGCGAGAAAGGCAGGCGTGCCAACCTCCACGCCGTTCTGCTGGTACAGATCGCCGGAGGCGCGGGCCTTTGCCTTCAGCTCGCGGATAGCCTGCTCGCCGGCCTGGAACCTGCGTTCCACCTGGGCTTCGTCATCGCCCAAAGACGCTTCATAGGCCTTCTGGCGGATCTCCGAGGCCGATTCGCGGAAGATACTCCCGGCGGCCCATCCCTTTTGCTGGCGGTCGAAGAACCCCTGCATCTGGCCCATTCGCGCCTGATGCGTTTGCCGCCCTTCGAATCCAAAGATGCCCTCAATGGCGCCGATCCCGGTGTTCGCGAGGGCTCTGGCGAACGGGATCTTCTCCACGGCCTTTTCGACCGCCTGCCAGTTTCCGCGGATGCCGTTGGAAATCGCCGCGATGACGTTGAACCCCATCTCGGCCGTCTTGATGAACGCCCCGACCTTGAACATCGTCGCGAACACGCGGCGGTAGGCCACCAGGCTGCTCTTCTCTTCTTCCTGCCCGAGCCTCCGCATGGTCTCGACGGGGTTTTCGGCGGGCTTGACGGGGATGCCCCCGCCCTCGCCGACGCCGTACATGAGGGCCGCCATGTCGTTTCGCGAGGCGCCGGCCCCGAGCGGGTTGTACGTCGTCGTCGCCGCGATCCGCTGCGCCCGTGCGGCCGTCGCCGTCGCCTGTTGCCGGGCGATGTTCGCCTGGATCTGGCCGAAGCCCGAGAGTTGGCGGCCGGTCTCCTGCGCCTGCCTCAGGTGGGCCTGGAGGTCGCTGTTGGCCTCCTGGAAGGCGTGCTTGGTCCGGTTCTCCGCCGAGATGATGTAAGTGATTTGTCGTTTCGTCTCGGCCATGGCGTCTTCCCAATTACCCGGCTTCGCCTTCGGCTATGCCGTGGCGGGGCCAGTTACCAATTACCTCTTCTTGGCCGCTTCTCTTCGTTCTTCCCTCATCCGGTCCTCTTCCCGCCACAGGAACCGTGCGGCGTCCAGGAACGTCTTCGCCTGGTCCAGCATTCCGCCCGCCGCGGGCGGCAGCCCCTCGCGGAGCATGGCGGCCAGGTCCATCGCGTCCCAGGCCCACGCGGGCACGATCGCCAGCGGGCACTGCGTCACGAGGATCTGTCCGGCGTTGTCGCAGGCTTTGCATTTCTCTTCTTCTCCGCGTCTCCGCGTCTCCGCGTCTCCGCGTCTTCCATCGCAGAGGGGGCACTCGTAGGTGATCGGTTCGGCCGCCGTCGGCTGGTCCTTGCATCGCCTCAGGCCGTGGCAGTCGCCGCAGACGCCCCCGAATCGGAGGGCCGCGGCGAGCCGAAGTTTTTTCGGTCGTCTCCCGTGAGTTCCAGGCGTTGGAGCCCGGCGTAGTAGAGTTCCCACGCCTCGGCGAGCGTGAGGACCTCCTCCAGGCGGGCGGGGTCGAAGGCCGCGGCGTTGCCCTCGGCGTCCACGGCGCCCCGCCAGCCGGCCAGAATGAGCCGCAGCGAGTCGAAGAGGGCGGCGACGGCCTCCGAGCCGTCCAGTTCGTCCGGGGCCTCCCCGGGACCGCCGGGCCGCCTTGCGAGTGCCGCGTAGCGGGCCCACTCGCCCTGCGTGAGGTTTCTCAGGAACCACCGGACCTGGCGGGACCGCGGCTCTCGCGCGTCGCAGGCGAGGACATGGGGGAAGGTCGTCTTGGGGTCTGGCGAGATCATCGTGTGCTCCTGTAATTGGTAATTCGTAATTGGTAATTCGTCGTCGTTGACTGGTCCGCGGTTCTTGGCCAGGTCGGCCAATTACCAATTACCAGTTACCAATTACCTCTTTTCATGCGGGCGTCAGCGACACCTCGTCGTCTCCCGCGGCGCCGGTGCAGCAGAGGCCCTCAATGTCGTTGCTGGCCTTGCCCGCCCGTTCGCCCTCGTTGATGCTCCGGATCTGGACGGCCGGGGCGGCGATGGTGAACTTGTTGTTGGCGGAGGCGCCCACGCGGATGGAGAAGGCGAGCGTGGTGCCGTCGGCGTGCTTGCCGAACCAATCGTAGGTGGCGACGGTCTCCATCTCGGGCGACAGGGTCAGGGCGGGCACGCGGTCGGCGACGTAAAAGTGGAGGATGCCGGTCGCGGCGTTCACGTCCTCGCGGGGGGCCACCTGGCCGCCCATGTCGAGGGAGAAACTCCCGATCTTGGGCGTGCGGGCGTCGAGCGTGAACGTGCAGCCGGCCACGCGGGGCGGCATGGTGGCGTTGTGGGTGACGGCCGGCAAGGCAACGTCCGTGGGGGCCGTCCAGATGCCCTGGAGGTTGAACGTGGCGTAGCACGCCTTGCCGTACTCGCCGGAAAGGACGACGTTGCCCGCGCAGCCGGAGAGGGTTTTCAGAAGACCATCTTCGTGGAAGGAGATGGTGCAGGTCAGTTGGTCGGCGGGGTTGCAGGGCTTGTAGACGCCGGTGGCCAGTTTGAACCCGCAGCACTGGAGGAGTGCGGCCAGTGCGGCGTCGAAGGTGGTGGTGGAGCCGGAGCCTCGCATCTCCAGGCGGAAGGAGATCGTGCCGATCCTTTCGCCGATGATGCCGGCGATGGATCCGCCGCTGGCGCCCAGGGGCCGGCGTCCGATGAACGGGGCGGCGAGGTTGATGACGGGGTCGAAGGCCAGTGCGGGCAGGTCGGGCGTGACGGCCGTGCCGCGGTCGGTTTCGAGTTTGACCTGGATGACCTTGCGTCGGCTGGCGAGGGGTCCTATGACGAGCATGTTTTTCGCTCCTTGGGGAAGAGGTAATTCGTAATTCGTAATTCGTAATTGGGAGGGCCTCGGCTCTTCCCAGTTACCAGTTACCAATTACCAATCACCGTTCTTCGCAGTTACCAATTACCAATTACTAGTTACCAATTACTTCCTTCTCTATACCTGCACGCGGAAGTCGTTCTCCGCCACGCGGTACTGCACCTCGTAGACGAGCGTCACGCCCTCGATGCCGGCCGACGGCGCGGGGTACTGCACGTCGGCCAGTCGTGTGGAGATGGCCAGCGCCTCGCCGGCGGCGTCGAGTTCGCCGGCCGCGTTCACCATCCACTGCGGGTCGGCCATCATGGCTCGGTTGACCTCGCTCATCAGGAGGTTCAACCAGTAGTCGGCGGGTTTCTCGCTCGCGTCGGAGATGGCCTTGACCAGGTCGAGTTGGAAGGGCACGGTCCACTCGACGGCGGGCGGGTTGCCGACCGTCCCGTCCACGAAGGCCGGCTTGTTCTGGAGGACGCAGCAGCCGAGGTCCTTGGGCGTGAAGTTGGTCCCGGTCCGCTTGGGGCGGACGATTTCGCCCAGGTCGAAGGCGTAGCCGTTCTCGACGGTGATCGTGGCCAGTTGCGCCAGGATCGCCCGGGCGATGCGCTCGACGAGGGGCAGGTTGGGCTCGCTCATGTGCCGGCCCTCCCCGCTCCCCGCCGTTCGATCAGGAGGCCGATCTGCTCGTCCACCTTCTGGGCGAGTTTCTCCGCGTACTTCCGGTCGAGGACCTCCTTGGAGAGTTCTTCGATCCCCGGGCCCCTGGTGCCCAGGATGGCCTCGGGGATGGAGGGTCCGGCCTTCTCCTGGATCATCTCGCGTCGTTTGCCGGCGTAGCGGCCCCGCCGCATGATCTTGAACTCGCCGGTCCGCTTGAAGACGCCGCGGTGCGCGGAGTCCATCTCGGCGATGAACGTCTGCGGGGCGGTGACTCGCCCGCCGGCCCGGCGAATCTGGTACGACGCCCCGGGTTGGCTCCGACTCCAGCGTGCGCCATAGCGATAGAGCGTGATCCGGCCGCCCATCACGCGGACGGTGGCGGTGAGGTTGGAGAAGTTCGCCCGTTGCAGGACGGTCGCCTCGCGGATATCCTTCTGCCGGACGTTGATGCGCGCCCCGACCCGGCGGACGATCTCCGCCCGGGCCGACGTGGCAACGGTGTTGACGGCCCGCGTGATGGCTCGGGGCAGTCCCTGGGGGATGTCGGCCAGGAGGCGCGTGGCCTCGGCGAGTTGCTGGGGGTTCACGACGATCTGTGTTTCTACTGCCATCCGTGGCTCTTCCCAATCGCCAATTACCAGTTACCAATTACCTCTTCGCTCTTCGTTCACAGGTACAGCACGCCGCCGCCGCCCGTGACCGGCAGCCGCGATTCCGCCGCCACGTTTCCATTCGCCTGGCTTACCGCGTTCTCGGTCTGCACGCGGATTTCCGGCGTCCAGAGGGCCTCCATCGTTCCCGCGAAGACGCACAGCGGCGGGTTGCTATTTGCCGAGGACGAGAAGTTGGTGAAGGTCAGAAACGTCGAGCCGCCCACCTGGAACACGCTCGCGTCCGCCGCCTGGTCCTGGACTGCTCCCGCGATGTCCGTGGAGTTGCCCGTCGTCAGGTTGTGCGTACAGTCGAGGGCCAGGCCGTAGGGGTACGGAATCCAGTTCACGAGGTCGAGCGACTTCATGCACCGAAGGTAGGTGAACAGGTTCGGAGGCGCGTTGCCGGGGTGCTGCCACATGTAGAACCATCGGCCGCTCTTGCGGACGCACGTCGCGGCGCTCGGGTCTTGCCCTCCGCCCCACTGGAAGTTCGTCAGCCAATCCGTGGGTGCGGCGGCGTAGGCGGCTGCCGGTGTCGCGCCCTTGTAGAGCCGCACGAACCACGAGCCGGTTGCGGCCGGGTCCGCCTCCTCCTGGAAGAACCACCACTGTCCGTCCGGTGAGATGTCGGGAGTCACGATGCCAGGGCTGCCCGTGGTGGAAACGATGTCCGCGTTGAGGACTGTCGCGTCGCCAAAGGTAACGCCGTCGGCACTCGTCCGCATCTTGCCCTGCGCGAAGGAGTAGAGGATCGGGGCCGCGTCTCCCGGCCCCTGATACCAGGTGAAGCCCGCGTGTGCCCAGGCCGCGATCACCGCCGCGCCGCCGTTGCCCGCCTCCCACGTGGTATCGTTCGCGAAGTCGGCCGGATCGTCCTGGACGAGAAGCCGGATGTCCGCGCTGGCGTCGGCCCAGTAAGCGTTCAGTTCGCCCGTGATCGGATTCCCGATCAGACGGACTTCGTTCACGCCGCCGCCAGCCGCCGCCAGGATGTCCGAGAACTGGCCGTTGCGGGCCGCGAGGCGGCTGTACATGTCGGCCTGTAGAGCGGGGACTCGCCTATGAAACATCGCCTGCACGTCGCGCCGCGTGAGGCGGTAGTTGAACGCGGCGAAGTTCGCCCAACGGCAGTGCAGGTGGGCGCTGCCGTCCACCGCCCCGCCGACGCCCATGTTCCCGGCCGCGCCGGAGGCGACGGTCAGAGCCCCGGTCTTCGTCGTCGCCAGGACGCCGTCCAGCCAGACGTCCACCACGCCGCCGCCCGCCGTGGTCCACGTCACGACCAGGTGACGCCAGTTGGCCTCGTGCCCGCCGGAGTAGAGGCGGGCGAGTCGCGCCGGATAGATGGCGATCCCGCCGGAGTTGCCGACGTGGGCATAGAAGAGACCGGCGGCGCCGGCCGCCACGCCCACGCGCAGATTGCCGGAAGCGTACAGTTTGTCCAACAGGTAGTACGCCGCGCCACTCGCAAGGTCCTGGTCCGCAATCACCTGAAAGTCGATGGCGACCGCTCCCGCCGCCGGCATGGTGTCCATGACGCCTTCGAGGACGTCGATGCTCCCCGCTGCGCCGCTCGCCGGGGCCACGCGGCAATCGCCCGCCCACTGCGTCTTCCGGTCCACGCCCCACACGCCGCCGGGCACGCCGCCCCAGGATGCCCCGCTGCCCGCCGTGAGTGCGGCGAGGCCCAGCAGTCGCAAGTCGCACAACTTGCCTACCGTGCCGGCGTTCTGGACGGCCGCGAGCGTGAGCCGGTAGTAGCGGTATCTGGCCGCCCCGCCCGCGAGGGTGAACGTCCGCCGCTCCGCCGCCGTCCACGCGCCCGCGTTGGTCTGCGTGTCGAGGTCCGTCCAGTCCGCGTCGTTGGCGCTCCCGGCCAGCGTCCACGTCTTCGGCGCGGCCACCTCCTCGCCCGCGGTGGTGCCCACAAGAGAGTATGCGTAGATCGTCGTCGCCGCGCCCATGTCGATCTTCACCCACGCGCCGGGGACGTTCATCGTAATCCAGCTCGACGTGATACTGCTGTCGAACGCCATGTAGCCGGCGAACACGTCGAAATGCTGGCTATCGCTCACGACGTAGGGCGACGGGGCGTCCGCCGCCGTCATGACGGGCGACACCTTGCGGGCCGTGACGGGGGAGAGCGCCACCGCGGGAGTGCCCGCCCCCTCATTCGCCAGACACACGCCAAGGGATTGCGCGGCGGCCAACCAGGACAAGGATTGGTCCATCGCGCCGTCGAAATCGGACGGGTCCGCCGACACCGCCCCGTCGCCGTAGTTGACGATGATCTCCTCGGTCGTAGCGTCGGCGAAGACCGGGATGTTGACCCAGCCGCACCACGCCCCGCGGGCCTTGTCGAAGAGGACGCGGTAGTGCGGGCACTCGGTCACGCCCTGGACGAACTGGATGTCCCAGCCGTCCTTCCGCATCGCTCGGAAGTCCAAATGGGCCGGACCGAGTTCGATCCAGACGGGTACGTTCGCTTCGTAGACGACGGCCTCTGTGTCGGCCGGCCGCGAGACTCGGATGGTGGTGCTTCGCGCGAAGGCCATGTTACGTCCTCTTGAAGTAGCCGACGTGGTACGTCGTGCCGACGGGGACGAAGAGGTTGAGGCTGCTGGCGGGGTTCACCCGCACGGCGACCATGCCGTTCTCGACGAGGCACGCGCTGCCCGTCGTGGCGGCCGCCCCGATCTTGAAGTAGAGCGGCCCGCCCGTGGCGGTGACGACGGCCTTCTGGGTGCCTGCCGGCGGGGTGAGTGCCACGTTGGCGCCGGCGCCGGCGGCGGAGGCCTCGCCGGTGGATACGTCTATGCCGTCTTCATAACTTTCGACTCGCATGGTCTTGCTCCTGTCGGAAGGGGGTAATTGGTAACTGGTAATTGGTAATTGGTAACTGGTAATTGGTAATTGGTAATTGGTAATTGGGGATTGGTAATTGGGGATTGGGGATTGGTGATTGGCAAGCCGCCCCGCCGTGCCTTGGCTCTTCCCAATTACCAGTTAC
>CAZSQE010000025.1:0-14275 GCA_964608905.1 uncultured bacterium
GGTTGTGGGCGGGGCCGGCGATGTGGTTCGTCGCCCGCGACCTGCTCCCCGACCTCCTCGCCGACCCGGCCGACCTCGTGGCCCCGGACGCCCTCGTCGGCAGCCTGGTCGGCGGCGCGGTGCTGGCCTTTGCCGCCGCCGGGCTGTACGCGCGACGCGGCTGGCACGAGACGTTCGCGCGCCTCGGCCTCACGCGCCCGCGCGCCGCGGACGCGCTCACCATCCTGGCCGCCACCGCCGCGCTGTGGCTGCTGAACTCCGGGGCGGAGTGGCTCGAGCGCGTCTGGCTGCCGGAGCTGTGGCGGCACGACAACGCCTTCGGCGTCGCGCTCGCCGGGGCGATGGGGCCGGGGCGCACGCTCTTGCTCGGGCTCAGCGCCGGCGTCGGCGAGGAGATCACGCTGCGCGGCGCGCTCCAGCCGAAGCTCGGCATCTTCCTCACCGCGCTGCTTTTCGCCGTGCTGCACGTGCAGTACTCGTGGTTCGGGATGCTGACGCTGCTGCTGTTCGGGGTGCTGCTCGGCCTCGTGCGCCGGCACAGCAGCACCACGGTCGTCATCGCCGTGCACGCGCTCTACGACATCCTCGCCGTGGCCACGGCGCGGCCGTAGCCGTCCCCGGAACGGGGACGGCGCCCGGATCGCTCCGGGCGCCGTTCCGCGGGTCCGCGACGATCAGCCGTTCTGCTTCGCGAAGTCGTCCATCAGCTGCGCCAGCGCCTTCGCCCCCTCGACCGGCATGGCGTTGTAGATCGAGGCGCGGCAGCCGCCCACCGAGCGGTGGCCCTTGAGGCCGTCCAGCTTCAGCTTCTTGGCCTCCTCGAGGAACTTCGCGTCCAGCTCCTCGGTCTTGAGCCGGAAGACCACGTTCATCCTCGACCGCGCGGCCTTCGGCACCGGGCAGGTGTAGAAGCCGGCGCTGCGCTCGATGGCGTCGTAGAGGATGCCCGAGCGCTCCGCGGCCAGCTTCTCCGCGGCCGGCAGGCCGCCCTGGGCCTTCAGCCACTCCATCGTCAGCTTGATCAGCCAGATGGCGAACACCGGCGGCGTGTTGTAGAGCGAGTTCTCCTTGACGTGCGCGCGGTAGTCCAGGTAGGCGACGATGCTCGGCGGGCAGCGCTCGAGCAGCTCCTCGCGCAGGATGACCACGGCGCAGCCGGCCGGGCCGACGTTCTTCTGCGCCCCGGCGTAGATGAGCGAGAACTTCTCGACCGGGAAGCGGCGGCTCATGAAGTCGGAGGACATGTCGCAGAACAGCGGCACGTCGCCGGTCTCGGGCCAGTCCTGCCACTGCACCCCGCCGATGGTCTCGTTCGAGGTCATGTGCAGGTAGGCGGCGCCCGGCGTGACCTTCAGGCTCTTCGGGTCGGGCAGGTTCAGGTAGTTGTCGGCCTTGCCGTCGTACAGCACGTTGACGTTGCCGACCTTCTTCGCGTCCTCGCAGGCCTTCTTGGCCCAGGTGCCGGTCACGGTGAAGTCGCAGGCCTTGCCGCCCCAGAGGAAGTTCATCGGCACCATGCCGAACTGCAGCGTGGCGCCGCCGCCGAGGAACAGCACCTTGTAGTTGGCCGGCAGGCCGAGCAGCTCCTGGAAGAGCGCGACCGCCTGGTTGTGGACCTCCTCGTACACCTTGCCGCGATGACTCATTTCCACCAGCGACATGCCCTTGCCCTGGTAGTCCACGAACTCGTCGCGGGCCTTCTCCAGGACGGGCAGCGGCAAGGTGCAGGGTCCGGCGCTGAAGTTGAAGATACGGGCCACGTCACTTCCCTCCCTGGCGCGAGGCGAGGATCTCCTCGACCTCGGCGCCGATGCGCAGCAGGTTCTCCTTCGTGCTGGCGCCCAGGTGCGGGACCATGAGCACCTTGGGGTGCTTGAGCAGCGGGTAGTCGGGCGGCGGCGGGTCCGACGGCCACACGTCGGTGGCGTAGCCGCCGAGCTGGCCGCTGTCGAGCGCCGCCTTGACGTCCTCGGGGACGATGGTGGCGCCGCGGCCGGCGTTCACCAGGATCGCGCCCTTCTTCATCTTCGCGATCACCGCGGCGTTGATCATGCCGCGGGTCTGGTCGGTGAGCGGGGTGTGCAGGCAGACGTAGTCGGCCGCCGCCACCAGCTCGTCGATCGTCGGCACCATCTTCGCCACCGGCGAGCCGGGGACGAACGGGTCGTAGGCCAGCACCTTCATGCCGAACGCGGCGGCGCGCTGGGCCACCTCCTGGGCGATGCGGCCGATGCCCACGAGGCCGAGCGTCTTCTGGAACAGCTCCGTGCGCTTCAGCTCCTTCTTGAGGAACTTGCCCTCGAGCATCCCGTTGTGGGCCTCGATGAGGCGGTTGGGGATGGCCAGCATCATCGCCAGCGTCAGCTCGGCCACCGCCACGGACGAGGCCTTCGGGGTGTTGAGCACCTCGCAGCCCTTCTCCTTCGCCGCGGCCTTGTCGATGTTGTCCGTGCCGACGCCGCCACGGACGATGAGCTTGATGTTCGTGGCCTTCTCGAAGAAGGCCTTGTCCGCCTTGGTCGCGGCCCGCACCAGCACCACGTCGGCCTCGGCCAGGCGGGCGATGTCGGACGTCACCTCGCCGAACCGCTTGAGCTTCTCCGGCAGCACGTCGTCGAACTTGTCAGCGATCAGGATCAGCACTTCGGTCCCCCTTTCACGGAGCGGCCCGCGCCGCTCATTCGTCCAGGCTCCGTACCACCATGCCCGAGCGCAGCTTGGGCTCGAACCACGTCGACTTCGGCGGCATGACCTCGTTGGCGTCGGCGATGGCCATGAGCTGCTCGATGCTGGTCGGGTACAGGGCGAAGGCCACGCCGCCCTTCTCCCGCGCCCGCCGCTCGAGCTCCGCCGTGCCGCGGATGCCGCCCACGAACTGGATGCGCTTGTCGGTGCGCGGGTCGGCGATGCCCAGCACCGGCCCGAGCAGGTTCTCCTGCAGGATGGCCACGTCGAGGCCCCGCACCGGGTGGCCCTCCGGGAAGGTGCCCGGCTTCGCGGTCAGCCGCCGCCAGCGTCCGCCCAGGTACATGCCGAAGCAGCGCGGCCGCCCGGGGCTCGCAGAAGGGGCACCCGCGCGAAGCGCGGGTCCGGCGTCCGCCACCTCGAAGGTCTCCCCCACCTTCGCCAGGAACGCCGCCTCGCTCAGCCCGTTGAGGTCGTTCACCACCCGGTTGTACTCCATGATCTTCATCTGGTCGTGCGGGAAGATCACGGTGAGGAAGAAGTCGTAGCCCGCCTCGCCGGTGGGCTTCGGGTCGCGCGCCCGCCGCAGCTGCTGCACGCGCGAGGCGGCCGCCGAGCGGTGGTGGCCGTCGGCCACGTAGAGGTGCGGGACGGCGCCGAACAGGCCGCGCAGCTCCGCCACCTCCTCGGGCCGCGACACGACCCACAGCGTGTGCCCGATGCCGTCCTCGCTGACGAGGTCCACGTCCGGCGCGCGCCCGCACACCCGGCGCACGAAGGCGTCCACCTCGGGCCGGGCGCGGTAGGTCAGGAACACCGGGCCGGTGTTGGCGGACAGCACGTCCACGTGCGTGGTGCGCTCGTCCTCCTTGTCCTTGCGGGTGTGCTCGTGCTTCTTGATGAGTTCCCGCTGGTACTCGGCCACCGACGCGCCGGCGACGACGCCGGTCTGGACGTGCCCGCCCATCCGCTGCCGGTAGAGGTAGAAGCAGGCCGAGGGGTCGCGCACCAGCACCCCCTCGGCCTGCCAGGCCTCGAGCGTCTCTCGCCCCCTTTCGAAGATGCGCGGGTCGAGGGTCTCGAGCCCCTTCGCCAGCTGGATCTCGGACTTCTCGATGCGCAGGAAGCTGTGGGGCTTGTCGGCGACGTAGGCCACGGCCTCGTCGAAGTCCACCACGTCGTAGGGCGGCGCCGCGATCGCCGCCGCCAGGTCGCGCCGGGGGCGGATGCCGCGGAAGGGTCGGATGTCGGACACGTCGTTCCTCCGGTTGAGGAGCATGGGATGGGCGACGGAGTGATTCTGCTGTACCCGCAGCACGGCCGCTTGGCAAGCGAAAAGCGGCCGGCGACGGGCCGGACCGGGACGCCCGGAGACCGCCCTACGTTAGCCCGGCGCGGCCGCGCGCGCCAGCCGGCGGGACACCCGGGGACGCGCCGTGGCGGGGGCAATGGCCGCCGGCGGCGGCGTCGACTTGGCATGGTCGCGCCCGCGGGCGCGGACGCGGCTACTCCAGCGTCTCGCCGGGACGCAGCGCCACCACCTGCGCGTCGAGGCCGAGCTTCTTCAGCTCCTCGCGCAGCATCTCGGGCGTGCCGGTCAGCGCCGGGAACGTGCCGTAGTGGGCCGGCACGATCCAGCGCGGCTTGAGCATGCGCGCCGCCACCGCCGCCTCGCGCGGCGACATGGTGAAGAGGTCGCCGATCGGCAGCAGCGCGATGTCGGGCGGGTACAGCTCGCCGATGAGCGCCATCTCGGCGTGCACGGCGGTGTCGCCGGCGTGGTAGATGCGGGTGCCGTCCTCGAGCGTGACCACGAAACCCGCCGCCTCGCCGCCGTAGAGCACGCCGCCGCCGTCGGGGATGCCGCTCGAGTGGATGGCGTGCACCATGGTGAACTTCAGGCCCGCCGCCTCCACCGTGCCGCCCTTGTTCATGCCGACCAGGCCGGTCAGCCCCTTGCGCTCGAGGTAGAGCTGGATCTCGAAGTTGCTGATGACCGCCGGCTTGTACTTCTTCGCCAGCGTCACCGCGTCGGCCATGTGGTCGCCGTGGCCGTGGCTGATGGTCATGACGTCGATGCGCTCGAACGTCCGCAGCTCCTTGGGGCAGGCCGGGTTCCCCTCGACCCACGGGTCCATGAGCACGGTGCGCGCGCCGCGCGTGACGAGCTTGAAGGTGTGGTGGCCCAGCCAGGTCAGGGCGAAACCGCGATTCACGATGCTCATGGCCGATCACGCTCCCCGCGGCCCGGGATGCCGCCCGCCGGGCGGTCCCGCCGCCGTCCGGTCCTCAGCGCGCGGCGGGGGCCGCCGCGCCCAACTCCTCGAGCCGCGCGGTGAAGTGGCGCAGGGTGCGCGCCTCCCAGGTCAGGCGCAGGCCGCGCAGGCGGTCGCGGTCGCGGTACAGCGCGATGACCGCCTCGGCGACGTAGCGCAGGTGCTCGTTGGTGTAGACGCGGCGCGGCACCGCCAGCCGCACCAGGTCCTGCTTCGGGTACACCGGCTCGCCGGTCTTCGCGTCCCGGTGGCCGAACATCAGGCTGCCGATCTCCACCGTGCGGATGCCGAACTCGCGGTAGAGCGCCACCACCAGCGCCTGCCCCGGGAACTGCGCCTGCGGGACGTGCGGCAGGAAGGCGCGCGCGTCGAGGTAGACGGCGTGCCCGCCGACCGGCTTGACGATGGGCACGCCGGCCGCCATGAGCAGCTCGCCGAGGTAGGCCACCTGCCCGACGCGGTAGGCGAGGTACTCCTCGTCGAGCACCTCGTTCAGCCCGATGGCCATGGCCTCGAGGTCTCGCCCGGCCAGGCCGCCGTAGGTGGAGAAGCCCTCCACCAGGATGAGCAGCTCGCGGATCTTCGCCGCCCACGCCTCGTCCTTGAGCCCGATGAAGCCGCCGATGTTCACCAGCGCGTCCTTCTTGGCGCTCATCGTGCAGCCGTCGCCGTACGAGAACATCTCGCGGGCGATGTCCCTGACGCTGCGCTGCGACCAGCCGGGCTCGCGCTCGCGGATGAACCAGCAGTTCTCGGCGAAGCGGCAGGCGTCGAAGACGAGCGGCACGCCGTGCAGGTCGCAGACCCTGCGCACCGCGCGCACGTTCTCGATCGAGACCGGCTGCCCGCCGCCGGAGTTGTTGGTGACGGTGATCATCACCAGCGGCACGCGCTCGCGCCCCAGCTCGGTGATGGCCCGGTCGAGCTTGACCGGGTCGAGGTTGCCCTTGAACGGGTGCAGGCTCTCCGGGTCGAGCCCCTCGTCGATGACCAGGTCGCGCGCCTCGGCGCCCTGGTACTCGACGTTGGCCCGCGTCGTGTCGAAGTGGGTGTTGCTCGGCACGACGTCGCCGGGTTTGAGCAGGCTGGCCAGCAGCAGGTGCTCGGCGGCGCGGCCCTGGTGGGTGGGGATGACGACCGGGTAGCCGAAGATGTCCTGCACCGCGTCGCGGAAGTGGTAGAAGTTGCGGCAGCAGGCGTAGGACTCGTCGCCCATCATGAGCCCGGCCCACTGGCGGTCGCTCATCGCCGAGGTGCCGCTGTCGGTGAGCAGGTCCACGAAGACGCTCTCGGCGGGCACGGCGAAGAGGTTGAGCCCCGCCTCCTGCAGCAGGCGCTCGCGCTCGCCGCGGCCGACGCGGCGCAACGGCTCCACCACCTTGATGCGGAACGGCTCGATCGGCGGCCTCATGCGGCGCAGTCTAGCCGCCGCGCCGGGGGGGTGACAAGACGCGCGGGCCGCGGACCGCGCGCGGACGCGATGGCGGGCGGGCGGCGGCACGCCTGGAAACGCGGCGGGGCGGCCCGCGCCACGCGCCGACCCGGCGCTGAGAAGCACCGGCGACCGGTCTTGCGCCGGGCTGGTCCCCGGTCTAGCTTCCCCGCCCATGACCGACCGCGACCGCAGACCCGCCGCGCGCAGGCGCCTCCCGTCCCCGTCGCTCCTGGCCGTTCTCCTGCTCGTCGTCCCGGCCCTCGCGGCGCGCGCCGGCGAGGCGCCCCCGAACCGGATCGAGGCCGGCTTCGAGGAGCGCGTCCGCACCGAGAACTGGGACAACAGCACCGACTTCGACGCCGACGCGCTCGACGCGCGGCACCAGTGGCGCTTCCGCACCCGCGCCTGGGCGAAGCTGACGCTGGGCGGGACCACCGACCTCGCCTTCGGCCTGGCGAACGAGAGCAAGAAGTGGACGACGCCGAAGCTGGCGCTCACCCTCGACGAGACGGTCTTCGAGACGCTCTACCTCGAGCACCGCTTCGCCGACGGCGCCGCGCTGCGGGTGGGCCGGCAGAACATCTCGCGGGGCGACGGGTTCATCCTCACCGATGGCGGCCCGCTCGACGGCTCGCGCGCGGCCTACTTCAACGCCATCGTCGGCTCGAAGACCTGGGAGGGTTCGCGGCTCGACTTCATGGTCATCTCGAACCCCGCCCGCGACCGCTACCTGCCGCCCATCCACGACCGGCACAAGCCGCTCATCGAGTGGGACGAGACGGCCATGGGCCTCTACTGGTCGGGCCCGACGCCCTGCCGGGCCGGCACCGCCGACCTGTACGCGTTCGTCAAGGGCGAGGACCACGAGCGGCTCGTCCCGACGCTGGGCGGCCGCGTGGCGCGCGACCTGCCGCGCCGCTGGGCGATGAAGGCCGAGCTGGCGGCGCAGTTCCCCGGGGCCCCCGGGCCCGACGCGCTCGCCTGGGGTGGCCAGGCCGCGGCGACCAGGGCGCTCGGCGGCGCGTGGAAGCCCTTACTGACGCTCGGCCTCACCGGTCTCTCGGGCGACGACCCGGGCACCGTCGAGAACGAGGGCTGGAACCCGCTCTTCTCCCGCTACCCGAGGTGGAGCGAGCTGTACATCTACACGCTGGCCTCCGAGCGCGGCGCGGCCTACTGGACCAACCTCGTGCTGTGGCAGGCGGAGCTGAAGGCCACGCCGCGCGCGCGGCTCGACGTGCGCGCCACGTACTACCGCATGGACGCCTTCCACCGCTTCCCCGGCAGGGCCGCCATCTACGCCGACGGCACCCATCGCGGCGACATGGTCGAGGGCCGGGTGGACTACAAGCTCGACGACTCGTGGCGCGGGCACGTCGTGGGCGAGTGGATGGCGCCGGGCGACTTCTACGCGCACGACGACGGCGGCTGGTTCTTCCGCGCCGAGGTGGTCTACGGCTTCAAGCGCGCGTTCGGGCTGGCGGCGCTGTGATGGCCCTGCGATCCCGAACCGGAACAGCGCGACAGGACCCGTGGGCGCCGTCCAAGCGTATGCCTCTTCTGACCGACCTGACCATCTCCCGTGCCGTCGCCCTTCTGATCGTCACGGCCGCACTCTCCGGCGCCGCCCCCGCGGCCGCCGCGGACGGCGACCCCGGCGGCTTCCCGCCCGTCTCCATCGGCTTCAAGGGCGGCTACGCCCTCGCCCAGCACCAGGGCACGATGCCCCGCGGCTCCGAGTACGAGGTCGCCAGCTCCGTCCGCCACGGGGTGGCGGCGGGCGTGACCCTCACGCTGCCGGTGACGCGCCGCCTGCTGCTCCAGCAGGAGGTGCTCTACGTCCGGAAGGGCTCCCGGCAGGCGGTGGGCGTGGAGATCTTCGACATCCCCACGGTGCTCGACGTCTCGTACGACATGGACTACCTGGAGATCCCGCTGCTGCTGCGCTACCAGTGGCGGATCGACCGCGGGCTGGACGTCTACTCGCTCGGCGGCTTCGGCTTCGCGCTCAAGATCCGCGACCGCTACCGGCTCGCCGGCGAGGTCAGCGACGGCGCGGAGACCATCCCGCTGACCGCCGACAGCGACATGTCCGAGGTCGACCTCTTCGACTTCCTGTTCACCTACGGCGTCGGCGTCGAGCTGCCGGCGGGCCCGCGGCGCCTCCTGCTCGAGTACCGCTACGACCTCAGCCTGCAGCAACTGCCGCTGCCCACCTACGCGGACGTGCCCTTCGGCGACGAGACGGTGCGCGTCGACAACGACCCCGTCCCGCTGCGCAACCAGTGTCACATGCTGCTCGTCGGCGTTCGCTTCTAGGCGTCCGCTTCCAGGAGACCCTGCGATGACCCCGCGACTCGCGCTGACCGCTTCCCTGCTGGCCGGCCTGCTGGCCGCGGGTCCGGCCGCGGCCTACTCCCTCTGGAACGACGTCCGCGCCAGCGCGCCGCTGCCGGACGGCGCGGTGAGCCTGCGCACCGAGAGCGCGCAGGGGCCGGGGCTGGTCCACACCGTCCTGTTCGCCCAGGACGGGGTGCAGGAGGCGCCGCTCACCTCCCTGCTCGACGGCCCCAGCACGCTCGCGGCCACGGTGCCCGGCCCGGCGGCGGGCCGCCGCTACTACGGCTTCCGCGTGGTCCAGCCCGGGGCGCTCGACGTGCTGCCCGTGCGGCTCGCCGACGGCGCACCCCCCGTCCGCGCCGACCTCACGCGGCTGGCCGAGGATCCGGCCGGCGACGAGACCACCGGCCGCCCGCACCTCGACCTGGTGGACTGCCGCATCGCGCGGGACGGCACGCGGCTCTACGCCGCCCTCACCAACGTCGGTGGCGGCTTCCCGGTCAGTTCCGGGCTGACCTTCTTCAGTTATCTTGTGGGCATCAGCAACCCCGCCGACGCCGCCCCCGACACCGTCCTCGCGCTCATCCACACCGTCACCGCCGCCGGCATCATCGAGCCGGGGCTCTATCAGGTGAACGGCACCGGCGTCAGCGACCTGGTCAAGATCGGCGAGATCGTGGTCACGTCGCAGCCGGCGGAGAACACGCTCTTGCTGTCCTGCGCGCTGGCGGACCTGGAGGCCAACGCGTTCTTCCGGTCCTGGTACGACCCGGCCGATCCGCGCATCGGCGTCGCCGGCTTCACGCAGCGGATCTCGCTGCTCAGCGGCGTGTTGGAGACCGACCACACCCCGGGCGGCAACTGGCACCTGCGCGAGGTGGCGCTGGAGCCGGGGCCCGGCCAGCTGCCGCAGCTCGCCGACCTCACGCTGCCCGCCCCGGGGAGCGGCGGCGCCGTGAGCGTGGTCTACAGCGACGCCGATGGGCACTGCCCGGTCGTCGCCGAGGTGGTCTTCGACGGCGGCCCGGCCTATCCGCTCCGGCCGCAGACCCTCGATTACGGGGCGCCGGTGGAGTACCGGAGCGCTCCCGGCCTGCCGCCGGCGGAGACCGGAGCCTGGAGCGAGGCGATCGCGCGCTTCAGCGACAACGGGACCGACCTGGTCGAGCTCCCGCTGACCAACGTGGGCGTGGCGGACGCCGGGCCGGCGGGGCTGCGCCTGCGCGCCTCGCCCAACCCCTTGACGACCTCGACGCGCTTCCGCTTCGGCCTCTCCCGCGCCCAGGCGGTGCAGCTGCTCATCCACGACGCCGCCGGGCGGCGCGTGGCCACGCTTCTCGACGCCGACCTGCCGGCCGGCAGCCACTCGCGCACCTGGGACGGACGCGACGACGCCGGGCGCCCGCAGCCCGCCGGGGTCTACTGGGCCCGGCTGCGCGGCACCGATCGGGACGAGCGGAGCCGCCTGGTCCTACTGCGCTGACGGCGCCGACCCCGCGGCAGTCCACGCTCACCGGACTCCGCGGCCGCGCGGCCTCGCCCGGGCGCCGGCCGGCACGGCGAACGTCGTCCCCGGCCGGATCCCCCGGCCCCGCGGCCCGTCCTACATCCGCGCGAGGAACACGAACGTCATCAGCGCCGCGGCCAGCGCCATCAGCACGGCGATGACCGCGGTGGCGCGGATGACCTGGCTCTCCATGCCGATCTTGTCGATCACCGCCGCCGCGTTCTGCAGCTTGGCCGGCGAGATGACCGACGCCAGCCCGCCGCCGATGCCGCTCACCGCCGCCACCAGCAGGCTGATGCGCAGCAGCCGCTCCGGGTCCGTTCCGGCGAAGACCTGCGCCATGGTCTCGAAGTGCAGCTTCGAGAGCATGGCGATGGAGCTGGCCTCGCTGCCGCTGATGAACCCGCCCAAGAGGCCGAGGAACGCCGCGACCCCCGCGTAGGCCTGCCCGAACAGGCCGGCCGAGGCGTCGGCCACGACCTTCACCATGTTGAGCCCGTCCGGCCCCATCGCCCAGCCCGGCTTGCCGTCCGCGACCGCCGGCGCCTTGCCGCTGTGGTTCAGCACGAAGGCGATGGCGAAGTAGACCGCGGCGGCGAAGGCCGGCCGCGGCGCGCGCCGCAGCGTCTTGCGCCCGGCGGCGGCCAGCCGCGCCGCGCCCATGCGGTAGAACGGGATGGCCACCAGCGTGGCGACGAGCACCCAGGTGTAGGCCTGCCACAGCACGCGCATCCGCTCGGGCCGCCCCGGCACGATCTCCACCGGCATCGCCAGCGTCTTGAAGAGCGTGTCGTAGAGCCCGAAGCCGCCGTAGTTGGTGAGCGCGCTGAACACCACCAGCAGGATCCACGGCAGCACCGCCAACGCCAGGCCCATGCCCGCCTCGACGCGGTGGTCCTCCTCCCCCAGCACCGAGCGGTCCACCAGCCGGTGCCCGCGCAGCCGCACGTAGAGCAGCATGACCAGCACGACGCCGGCCCCGGCGACGACGCCGGTGAGCGACGGCAGGCCCGCCACGTTCATGCCGATGGCGATGAACCCGGCGGTCAGCCCGGTGAGCAGCGCCGCCGCCCAGCCGCGACCGACCTCCTTCCAGCCCCCCACCAGCCACAGCATGGAGAGGGCGATGAGCGTGGTGATGACCGGCATGTACTGCGCGAAGTAGAGCCCGACCTGCGCCGGCGTGAACTCGATGCCGGTGATGCCCTTGGCCACGTCGGCGAAGACCACCACCGGCACGCCCAGCAGCGCGTAGGTGCACAACGCGTCGTAGCCGATGGCCGGCAGCGCGATGGCGACGAACGCGCTGTAGCCCAGCGAGAGCATGATCGGCGGCAGGATCGAGACCGGCGTGGCGCCGAGCGCGGCCAGCAGCGTGCCGGCGCCGACGTTGATGAGCATGACCTGCGCGGCGCGGCTGTCGCGCGCCAGCGTCTTCATGAACACGACCAGCCGCCGGATGGCGCCGGCCTCCTCCATGACGTTGATCTGGAAGATGGAGGTCACGACCATCAGGCTGATGGGGAAGCTCGCCACCACGCCCGCGAGCGAGCCGACGAGGATGACGCGCCAGTCGGTGTGGAAGTACGTCGCCGCCAGCAGCGCGGTGTAGAGCCAGCCGAGGAGCCCGGACACGTCGGCGGTGCGCCGCCCGACGGTCATGAGCAGGAAGATGAGGATCAGGGGGGAGATGGCGAGCAAGACGCTCATGGGGCTCTCCGGAGACGTTGGTTCCCAGCGGCCGGCGTCGGCAAGGGCGCGCGCAGTCTAGCGCATGCCGTGGCGGCGTGTTCAGCAGGACGTGACTTTACTGGCCCCGCGGACACTCCGAACGGAGACATCGGCGGCTCGACCGGCACGACGAGGCCCGGCAGGCCCGGCAAGGGGGAAGCGCCCCGCGATGAGTCACTCGATGCCCGGCCGGCCTAGTTGTGCTCGCCCGGCTCCGCCGCGCCGCCGTCGCTCAGGTGGCGCGCCGCCAGTTCGCGCACGCGGTGGCCGCGCTCGACCACGCTGTCGAGCGCCAGCAACTCGAGGCGCTCCTCCGCCGCGAGCGGCGCGGTCATGCACACGCCGTTCACCAGCGCGCCGAAGGGCATCGTCACCTCGGCGTCGGGTCGCTCGGCCAGCCGCCGGTAGAGCGCCGTCAGCGCGCGGCGCTCGCTCAGCACCAGCGGGTCGTCCTCGGTGTACGGCGCCTCGGGCAGCACCGTCGTCCGCACCGCGCGGTAGGGGAACTCGCGCGCCGCCGCGCCCAGCCGCACGCGCGCCAGGCCGAGCAGCTTGAGGTCGTAGCAGTCGTCGGGCAGCCACTCGACCGACTCGACGCGCGCCAGGCAGGCGAGGTCGTGGAAGGGCGGGCTGCCGTGGTACTCGCGCTCCCAGCCCGGCCGCAGCAGCGCGATGGCCAGCAGGCGCTCGCCCGCCAGCGCGTCGCGGATCATCGTGCGGTAGCGCAGCTCGAAGATGTGGAGCGGCACGATGGCGTGCGGGAAGAGCACGACGTTGGGCAGCGGGAACACCGGCACCGGCTGCCGCGGCTCGATCTCCACGAACGGCCTCCGCGCGCGTTTCGGGTCAGCCCGGACGAGTCGTGTCCCGCGTCCGCAGCCGCGGGCTCACGGGCCGTCCCTGGCTAGTCCCCGGCCACGAAGTCCAGCACGTCCTCGATGTGGCCGTCCACCTTCACCTTGGGCCAGATCTGCGCCACGCGCCCGGTGCGGTCGATGACGAACGTCGTGCGCTCGATGCCCAGGTGCTTCTTGCCGTACAGGTTCTTCTGCTTGTAGACGCCGTAGAGCTTCGAGACGGCGGCGTCCTCGTCGGACAGCAACGGGAACGGCAGCTTCTGCTTGGCCTGGAAGCGCAGGTGCGTTTCCATCGGGTCGGTCGAGACGCCGAGGACGACCACCTTCGCCTGCTCGAACTCCTCGGCGTGGTCGCGGAAGGCGCAGGCCTCGCGCGTGCAGCCGGGCGTCTCGTCCTTCGGGTAGAAGTACAGCACGACCGTCTTCTTCCCCTTGAACTGCTTCAGCGAGATCGGCTCACCCGTGGTCGAGGGGAGCGTGAAGTCCGGCGCGGGCCGGCCGATGACGGGTAGCACGTTGCTCGCCATGCGTCCTCCGGAAAGCGGCGCCGGGCCCCGGGTCCGCCGCCCCCGCGTCACGCGCGGCGGCGGCTTCCCGCGGGCCCGGCCCGTGGAACGGTCGCCCGTCCCGGGCTACTTGAGCGCGGACTGCATGGCGAGGGCGCGCTCCAGGTTCTGCGCGACGACGCCCCAGTCCAGGTTGTCGAAGAACGCCTCGATGTACTTGGCGCGCGCGCGCCCGTAATCCATCAGGTACGCGTGCTCGTAGACGTCCAGAGCCAGGATCGGCGTGGCGTTCCACGACGGGAACGTGTTCTGCGCGTCGCCCACGACCGTGGTCAGCGTCTTCCAGTCGTGGTCGTACGCCAGCCACGCCCAGCCGCGCGCCGCCATCCCGCTCGCCTTGAAGTCGGCCAGCCAGGCGTCGTACGAGGGGAAGTCGCGCTCGATCTGCTCGAGCAGACGACCCGGCGGCTTCCCGCCGTCGCCACCGAGGTGTCCGAAATAGACCTCGTGGTTCTTCACCCCGCCGACCGCGAACGACAGGTCCACGCGCAGCGCGCGCAGGTCGCTGAAGATCTGGTTGGCGGTGCCACGCTCCACGGTGTCGAGCTTCTTCTGGATCTCGTTCACCTTGGGGACGTAGCCCTTGTAGATCTCGTAGTGCTCCTCCATCGTGCGCGCCGAGATGCCCTTCAGCTCGCGGATGCACGGGAACTTCTTCGGCTCGATATCCTTCCACGCCATGACGGTTCTCCTCCGGGTTCGGGCGAGGAGCGGTGGCCCGCGTCGCGGGGCGACCCCGGTCGGGGAACCCGCCGGGGGCCCGCGCGGGCGCCCGCGCGACGCGCGGGTCCGGGTGCGGGTCCGGCGAGGATGCTCCGTAGGGATCGCGCGTGAGGCAGCGCGGCCACGGTAGTCCCCGCTGCCGAGCAGTGTCAACC